>SVSN01000040.1 GCA_015064285.1 Oscillospiraceae bacterium
GTAAAACATACGATTTTGTTCGTATTTGTCCGCAAAACTTTCTGTATTGCTGCATGGAATGGTGGAATACCAGACTTTACATCGGCGGGATGTGGGCATCCCGCCCTACGAAATGTCCTTTTTTGAAGAAGGTTAATCATCATTGACTTAAGAAGTATATAGTTTCTGCAAAGCAAACTTCAATTCTGCACCAAACGAAATCTCGCAATTGGAAACCGGCTACGGCGACTGGGGTTGCCGGCCCCCAGGAGCTCGCTTCACTATTCCTTGGGTCTTGGATATACAATATTTAGTGGCACATGGAATTGCAGGGGCTCCATTCTGCAAAAATCCTTTTTAAAGTTTTTGCTCACCCACCAAGAGTGGGTGGGGCTTTATTTCAAGAAAGCCGCGTTTCCCTTTTGCGAACAGATTAGTTAATCATCATTGACTTAAGAATGACGGAATGCGACCGTTTTCCCTTTTACAAACACAACCGGAGGAGGAATTACACATGAATGCCAGAACAACCAGACAGGATTTTGCAGCTGCCGCACGGGTGTATCCCACGTGGAATGCGCCCCTTGATAAACTGCCGATCCGTTTTACCTATGGCGGCAGGGAATACCGGGGAATGCCGGAGGGCTGCCGGATTTCCCATGAGCTGACCGATGCCAATATTCTGCGGGCGGAATATACGGCCATGCTGGATGACCGGCTGGAGGTACGGCTTACCTATACCGAATACCGGGATTATCCCGTCAGAGAATGGGTGGCCTCCTTTGCCAATGTCGGAAGCGCCGATACACAGCTGCTGGAATATGCAGTCCTCGGCGGCGCGCTGGACGGCGGACTGACCTCTTTTGTATGGTCCAACGGCGACACCTGCCGGGATGATGGCTACGAATGGTTTACCGAAACCTTTGAAGATAAATCCGCCCTGACCATCGGGCCGGTGGACGGTACCTCCTGCAACGGTGCCGCACCCTATATGCAGATCAAAATGCAGGACTATGCCATGCGCATCGGCATCGGCTGGCCTGCCATGTGGTCTGTCACCACGGCAAAGTGCAGCTGCGGCGGCGGGGAATTTACCCTGGGACAGAAACGGTGCCGTATGGTGATCCGTCCCGGTGAATCCATGCGTACCCCCCGGCTGACCGTGCTGGCCTATGCAGGGGACGAAGACCACGGACGGAATCTGTGGCGGCGCTGGTACCTGGCCCACATTCTCCCCAGAGAACACGGGGAAGGGCTGAAGCCGTATGTGTGCCTCCACAACTGGAACTGCGAGGGCAAGCCGGAACACACCGCCGCCACCGAAGAAAACCAGTGCGGTGCCATCAAGCGGTATCTGGAACACGGCCTGAAGCCGGATATCTGGTGGATCGACGCCGGTTGGTACCCCTGCGATTACAACTGGCCTCTGACCGGTACGTGGCATCCCGATCCTGCTCGGTTCCCGCATGGCCTTGCTCCTATCGGGAAAATGTGCGAGGAAAACGGCATCCGGTTCCTTCTGTGGTTTGAGCCGGAACGGGTCGTGTCGGGCACATGGATCCACGAAAATCACCCCGAATGGCTCCTGTCCACCTATGACGAAAACGGCAATCCCCACGGCAATCACCTGCTGAATCTGGCCGACCGGGACGCCTGGAACTGGCTTGTGAACCATGTGGATGCCCTGATCAGGGAAAGCCATATCCACATCTACCGGCAGGACTTCAACTTCTCGCCCCTTGGCAACTGGATCACCGCGGAAGCCGAAGACCGGATCGGTGCCATCGAAAATCTCCATGTGCAGGGCTATCTGGCCTACTGGGACGAGCTGATTCTCCGCAATCCCGGCCTGTGGATCGACTCCTGCGCCTCCGGGGGCAGACGGAACGACCTGGACACCATGCGCCGTGCCGTACCGCTCCACTATACCGACGTTGGCTACGGCGTACACCCCATCAAGCAGAAACAGCACCGGAGCCTGTTCGAGTGGATTCCCTACTTCCGTGCCCACAACATGAGCTGGGACAACCCGGACGGCACCTACGGCGGAAACCGGCCTGTGGACGAATTTGCCTTCCAGTGCGCCATGGCCCCTGCCCTGACCGATATGACAGGCTATCTCTCGGAAGATGCCGCTTTTGCCGTATCCCGGAAAATGACCCCCGTATGGCGGGAAGCCGCCGGCCTGATGCTCCGGGGCGACTATTATCCCCTGACTGAATGCCGGAAGGATGCCGCCGACTGGTACGCCATGCAGTTTGACGACAGCGATGCGGGTGAGGGATTTGTGCAGGTGGTGCGCAATGTGCAGGTGACGGAGGATACATACCGTGTACAGATGCATACCGAAACCGGAAAAACCTACACCTTCACCGACCGGCTCACAGGAGACAGCTTCACAAAGACCGCCGAAGAACTGGAAAGCGGCTTTGATATAACCCTGGAACCGAGAAGCGGTGTGGTGCTGTTCTATACATATGGTTAATCTGTTTAAGATGCAAAAAAGGATGTATGGTACGGTGCTGCTTGTGTGCTGTCTGTTTTTATCCGGATGTGTGGGGACAGGACAGCGTATTCCTCTTAAAGATGCTGAAAGCATAATGGGGGGCGAATATGCGTATGAGGAGCATACCGGGCTTACAAATTTCGATATAACGGAAGAAATGCCGTGGTATGCGGATATGGAAATGCTCTGTGAACGTGTAAACCGCTGGCCGGAAAAGAAAATGAGCCCCGCAGCATACTATAAGGAAGAAGAAGGCAAACAACTGGTTACTCCCGAAGAGATAGAGAACAGTGTTGTTCTTCAGATCAAACTTCCGGATACCGACCCGGATGACGATATCCGGGAACACCATATGATTACATTTGTGCTGTATGCACTGACAGAAAACAGATGTTATCTGAGTCGTGATGATGTTTTTTTCCGGATCGGGGAGGATACAGAACAGACAGTCACATCGGAAGCATGGGTGATTGAAGACAAAACAGCCTGTGATATGATTGCCGGACTGGAAGCAGCCATGCGGGAAACTGCTGCTGAGATTCAGAAAAATGGGCAATAGAATATAAACAAAGGAGCCGACCTTATGGAACCGATCTTTGCGAAATACATACCCGATACCGCCTCCCTGATCCTGCCCTGGGGCAGCGCACGACTGTACGGGGATCTGCCGGAGACCGCTTTTGCCGCACCCGACACCATCCCCCAGGCGGAAGCGATTCTGGAAAAGCCGATTCCCGCCCTGCCTGCTTCCCTGTACCGGCAGTTCTACGAAAACGGAAACCGGGCCAATTACGAAGCGCCTTATTTTGAGCGCCGGAAGAATATGCTCATTCTGGCGGCAGCCGAAAAGACTGAGGGCAAGGGGCGTTTTCTTGACCTGCTGGTGGACTACATCTGGGCTGTCTGCGAGGAAACCACATGGGTAATCCCCGCCCACAATACGCCCCGCCACGGCGTAAAAGAACGGCTGGCGGACGCCTTTGATCTGGGAGAAGGAGACGATATCCACTACATTGATCTGTTTGCCGCCGCCACCGGGGCTGATGTGGCGATGGTCTGGCATCTGCTCCGTGACGAGCTGGACGCCCTGACCCCGGTGATCACCCGCCGGATGCTGGGACTGCTGGACAGACGGATTTTCCACCCCTTCCTGCACTATCAGGATTCCATGTGGTGGAAAGGGGCAAAGGGCAATACCCTGAACAACTGGACGCCATGGATTGTTTCCAATGTGCTGACCGCCCTGCTGCTTTGCGAAAAGGATAAGGGCAGACGGCAGGCCATGTGCGCCGAATCCATGGAAATTCTGGACCGGTTCATCGGTTTTTACAAGAGCGACGGCGGCTGCGACGAAGGGCCCGGCTACTGGACGGTGGCGGGGGCATCCTACTTTGACTGTCTGGAAATCCTGTGGGATCTGTCCGGCGGGAAGATTGACGCTTTCGGAAATCCGCTGGTGCGCCGGATGGGCGAGTACATTGCCGATGTGCACATCACGGGAGATCTGTATGTAAACTTTGCCGATGCTTCCCACAGACTGAGTCTGGATGCCGCACTGATTGCCCGGTACGGCAGAAGAACCGGCTCGGCCAGGCTGAATGCCTTTGCGAAAGAGCTGGCGGAAAGAAGAGATTTCCATGCCACACCCATAGGCACCGGTACAACCCCCTACCGCACCTTCCGGGACAGCATCGAACCCCTTCCGGAAGCCTCTGACAGTAAGCCGGAAACCCGAACCTATTATGACGGACTGGAAGTTTTCCTTGCCAGAGACGAAGATACCGGCCTCTTTCTGGCTGCCAAGGGCGGTCACAATGCGGAAAGCCACAACCACAACGACGTGGGAAACATTGTTCTGTTCCGGGGTGAGCATCCCGTGTTCATCGACGCCGGGGTGGAGCAGTATACCAAAAAGACCTTCTCCGCCGAACGGTATACCCTGTGGACCATGCGCTCCCGGTACCACAACCTGCCGGATATCGCCGGATGTGAGCAGAAACCGGGCGGAAACTATGCCGCTTCCCTTGTTTCTGCGGAGGAAGACAGCGTAACCTTCCGGCTGGACAAGGCGTGGCCCGGGGAAGCCGGAATCCGCAGCTACACCCGATCTTCTGCCATGAACGGCTCTGTGATCACGGTGACGGACTGTCTGACGCTGGAAAGGGAAGCGCCGGTGTGCTGGTACTGGATGTGCGCTGAGATGCCGGAGATTGCCGGTGACAGTCTGCGGTTTGCGGAAGCCGGATGTCTGGTGCAGTTTGCCGGGGGAGATTTTACCCTGTCTGCGGAACCGGTTGTGCTGGAGGACCGGAAACTGAGAAACGAATGGAAGTGCGATACTCTGTGGCGGGTGTGCCTGTGCTGCGATAACTGGACGGACGGCGTGATGAAAATGACCGTTTCGGCGGAATGAAAAAATATTTGGTTATAAATTCCCAAAAACCGGAAATTTTTTGTGACATCTGCAAAAAAAGAACCGGGAAAACCGGGAAAAATCGTGATATTCTCCGTTGCTTACAGGTGCAAAAAATGGTATACTGTGAGAAGACTTTTACGAAAGTATAAAATTATCAAAGGAGTATGTATCCCATGAACAAGCGGATTGCAAGTGTTCTCCTGCTTCTCGCCATGCTGACCTCCATGGCAGCCTGCGGCGAAGGTGCGGCAGAAACCGAAACCTCTGCAGAACTGAATGCAGACACCACTGTAACCGAAGAAACCGAAGAAGTTATCTCCGACGACCTGCCGGAAAAGGATTTCGGCGGCAAGACCTTTACCTCCCTGATTCCCGCATGGACTGCAGGTCTGATGGCAGCGGAAGAGCTGACCGGGGAAGTCCTCAACGACGCTCTGTACAATCGTGACAGAACCGTGGAAGCCCGCTTCAACACCGAAATCGTTTCCACCATCGTGGATGACTGCAGTGTGGAAATGAAGAATGTGACTGCTTCCGGGGATGACCTGTACCAGATCGTCAGTGACGGGATCGTTTCCCTGGGTATCAATCTGATGCAGGACTGGTATCTGAACGCCAGAGAAATTCCCTATCTGAACTTTGAACAGCCCTGGTATCCCTCTGCTGTGACCAACGAACTGACCTACAAGGGCGTGACCTTCATCTTCATCAGCGACTATTCCATCGCCAGCATGGATATGACAGACTGTTTGTTCTGGAACCGGGATCTGGCCACCGAATATTCTCTGGAAGACATCTATGACGTTGTCAGAGAAGGCAAGTGGACCAAGGACAAGATGGAAGAAATGTGTCTGGGCGTATACCAGGACGTAAACGGTGACGGTGTCCGTGATGACGGTGACCGTTACGGCGTGGCACTGGACTTCAAGGGTGACCCCTCTACCATCACTTTCTCCTTCGGCCACAGAGTTCTGCAGAGACAGGACGACGGCACTTTCAAGGATGTATTCTACGATGAAGCACTGGTTGCACAGGTAGAATGGATGTACAACATGACCCATAACGAAGAAGCGGTCAACTGTCAGGACGCATGGAACCACGGCTACAATATGTTCATGCTGGGCAACACCCTGGCCGGCTACGCCAGAATCAACATGGTATCCTGGGGCCTGCGTGAATCCGAAATCGACTATGCAATCATTCCCAGACCCATGTACGATGAAGCGCAGGGGCAGTACATCTCCACTCTGGCCGGTTCTGCCGACGCTATGGTATTCCTGAAGACTCTGGGCGACAGAGAATTCGCCGGGATCATTCTGGAAGCACTGGCTGCTGAATCCTACAGAACATGCGTAACTGCATACTATGACAACGTTCTGTCCTACAAGCTGGTTCGTGACGAAGGCAACATGGATATGATCGAGCTGATCATGGACGGCCGTATGTACGACTTCGGTTACGTGTACGGTGCCTTTGAATCCCACGGCGGCGGTGCTTCTTTCTGGATCAACGATATCGTAAAGGGCAATGGTGACGTTACCTCCTACTATCAGAAGCGCAAGTCCAACTGGGAAAACTACATGGCAACCGTTTTCGGCAAGTTCGAAAACTACACTGCTGAATAAGCCGAATCAACTGAAAAACATCTGAACAGCTCCGTATTCCTGCGGGGCTGTTCCGGTATATATCCGGAGGGAGAAAAATTATGAAAAAGAACATCTGCCTGCTGCTGCTGGCCGCCATGCTGTCCGCTTCTCTGGCTTCCTGCGGCAATGCCCCTGCCGAAACCGAAGCCGATACTGCCGATACCGCAGCGGAAACCGAAACCACCGAGGAAACCGATTCCATTGAAGCCCGTCAGGCTGTATCCGATGATATTCCGGAACTGGACTTCAAGGGAGAAGAATACCGTGTGCTGTCCAATGACTCCAATACATGGTACATCACTATGGAAGAGCTGACCGGCGACGTAGTGGATGACGCTGTATACAACCGTATGATCAATGTTTCGGAACGGTTCAATGTAGAAATTGTCCATGAAGACGGCGGCGCATACGGGGATGTGGGGAAAACCATGAAGAACACCGTACAGTCCGGTGATGATATCTATGACCTTGTGGCTTCCCACTACGTACAGATGGGCATTGATACCCTGAACAATGTCTATCTGGATTTCAACAAGGTGCCCTATATCAACTTTGATAAGCCCTGGTGGAATACCTCCACACAGGAAATTCTGACCTACAAGGACATTACTTTTCTGGCATTCGGTGACCTGACCGCCAGCAACATCTCTGCCGCCAGTGCCATGTTCTACAACAAGACCATGGGCGAAGAATACAGCTTCGGCAACATTTATGAACTGGTAAATGAAGGCAAGTGGACCAAGGACAAGATGACCGAAATGTGTGAAACCGTGTACCGTGACACCAACGGGGACGGCACGAAGGACTCCGGCGACCGGTACGGCTATTCCGTATCCCTGCGCGGCTTTGCGGATACCTATCTGTGGACCTTCGGCAAGCAGATTCTGGAACCTCAGGAAGACGGTACCTACAAGGATGTGTGGTATGACGAAAAGCTGGTGAACATCGTGGAATGGCTCTACGATGTGACCTATAACCAGAACTACACCTACAGTGAAAACGTATGGAACATTGAGTATAGTATGTTCTGCGAAGGCAACAGCCTGTTTGCCGGTATGACTCTGGGGAACACCACCTGGGGCATGCGGGAACTGGATCTGGACTACGCCATCATTCCCATGCCCAAGTGGGACGAAAATCAGGACAGACACTACACCATCGTGGGCGGCGGTGCCGTAGCGGAAGCCGTACTGCAGACTGCCTCCAATCTGGAACTGATCGGTGCCGTGACCGAAGCCCTGAACGCGGAAGGCTGGAAAAATCTGGTGCCTGCTTACTATGACATCACCCTGAAGTACAAGGGCGTGCGCGATGAAGAATCCATTGCCATGCTGGATCAGATTCTGGAAGACCGGATTTATGACTTTGGTTATGTATACGGCGGCTGGAACTCCGCAGGCGGAGGAGCCGGTTTCTGGCTGATGGAAATCATCAACGCCAAGTCCACCGATGTGGCATCCGCATGGGCCAAGAGACAGGGACCCTGGGAAAATTACATGGCTGCTGTGTACAATGCCTTTGACGAATACATTGCACAGGCAAAGGGCTGAGACGTATCCGGCATATACTGAACTGTATGATATCCAAAGCAGTCCTGCAGAAATGCGGGGCTGTTTTTGTGTTTTGAGGCATACAAAAAAGACCATGCAGAACGTTTTCACATGGTCTTTGCTGTTTTCTTACCGTTGTTCCATTACAAGCACAAAGTCGTGATCCGTCACGCCAAGGCCTGTTTCCGCGGTGGGATCCAGTTCGGCCCACTGACGGGTGTCCAGATCGTACAGACGTACACGGCAGGCCGGATCCATGCCGGACAGTACCACAGGCACAGCACACCGGGTACGCAGGGTGTAGATCTCTCTGTCCTTGTCCGCGATGGGGAATGGGACATAGTTCCGCAGGTATACCAGCCGCAGGGCACCGTTGTCCGAGGAGAAAGCCTTCTGCTGATACCCTTCTATCGGCTGCAGGAAGGGGGTGTATGCCTCAAAATACGCTTTGGTCAGAGACATCAGCGGAATGCCGCCGGAGAGGGAGAAGCGGATCGGGATCCCTGTTTCCAGACTCCATGTTTCTGCATCCTGCAGTTTGTGGTAATACGGGCTGTTTGCCTTGACGCAGAACCGGTGACCGCCGTCTGTTGCGCGGTCGTCGGGACACCACAGGTGTTCGGGGTAGGTACATTCGTCCTCACCCTGCTGCCAGCGGGATTCAAACCATGCCTGGGCTTCGGTGATGTCGATTTCCAGACCGGTGTCCCGTTCCAGTGTATATTTGTCCAGGGCAGAGAAAACTTCCGTTACAGCATGATACTGCCCGTTTCCTCTGGCGAGCCATGCCATGCATCCGCCGGCACCGGAGAGCAGCGTGAACCACGGTACATCCCGGCTCAGCAGAACAGAAGCTTCTTTCCCTTCCGGGGTGGACGGACGGCGCATCTGAATGGCTTCCCATTCTCCCAGCATGGTGGGAACGATGGCACCGGTATACTGCAGTGCCATATCGGTGATGGCGGCGTAGTCTATGTCTCCGCGGGCACCGCAGATATCCGGATAGTTGTGGAGAGAGAAGTAGTCCGGTGCGATTTCCCGGCTCCAGTGAACGGTGTCATGCCCCAGCAGACTCACGCCTGGATTGCTGATGCAGACAGGCATTTCCGGCCATACCCGGCGGATGTGTTCCACCATGTCCCTGTGCCAGTCCAGATAGGCAGGGGTGTCTTCCCAGCGGAAGGTGTTCATGGGGTCTGCATGAGGGCTTGCCCAGCCGGATTCGTTGAACACTTCCAGGGCATACAGATCCGGGATTTCCTTCAGCATGGGCAGGATTTCGTCCAGAAACCGGTGACAACAGTCTCTGACGTCCGGATCGGAGAAAAAGTCGTCATAGGAAACGATATCATCGGGATTTTCCAGAAACCGGCGCTGGCTGGGGGCGGCATTTTTTATTTCTTCCGGTTTCCAAAGCCGTCTGCCCCAGTAGGTGCGGGTGTCTCTCTGACAGTAGAAGCTGCATTCCGGTTCCGTGAACAGACAGAGCTGCAGCTTGATCCCATAAGGGCGTGCTTCTTCCATGTAGTCCCGGATGGCTTCAAACAGATTCCGGTTGACCTTTCCGCCGATATCCAGGCCCTCCCAGGCAGATCCGCCGCTGTCTCCGCGGGGAAACATCCGGATCGCCGTACAGCCGTCTTCTTCGGCAAGAAAACGGAAGAGCTTCTGCTGAACCCCGCAGGTGGCGTGCTGGAACTCGATCAGGGTACTGCCGTGCTGGCTGTGACTGCTCATTTTTTCCCCCACATATTCCGACCGGAAATAGCAGCCGAACATACCGAGGGGAATGTACCGGCTTCCGTCGTCATGATAGAAATATCCGTTTTTCCACTGCATAATGGTTCTCCTTATGTATCGTATTTTTTGTACTTATTATACCGTCTGTCCGCTCCGCTGTCAACCGCCGCCGGAAAAATGGAGGAGGATTTTGCTTCTTTTGTTGACAGAAAGGGCTGGTTGTGCTATAATAAAAAACCCAGCATATGTAAGAACAGGAGAAAAACCATGAAAACCAAACAGATTTTTGCCATGCTGCTGGCGGCGCTGATGCTGTCCTCTATGGCTGCCTGCGGAGAAACGGCACCTGCCGCAGACACGGAAGATACCGCAGCCGAAACGCCCGCCGGGGAAACCGAACCCCTGCCTGCTGACTCCATGGAGGCCCGTCTGCAGGTGGATGACGGTCTGCCGGAAAAGGATTTCGGCGGCGCACAGTTTACTGTTCAGACCACGGAGTCCAACAACTACTATCTGACCCAGGAAGAAATGACCGGGGATGTGGTGGAAGACGCTATCTACAACCGGAACCTGAAGGTCGCCGAACGGTTCAATGCGGAACTGAACTTCATGAACGACGGTGCCTATACCGATGCGGCCGTGAACATGAAGAACTCCGTGCTGGCAAGTGAGGATCTGTATGATCTGGTCTGCAACGGGAATATCGAAATGGGTCTGTACGTGGCGGACAATGTTTTCCTGGACTTCAATCTGGTGCCCCATGTGGACTTCACCAAGCCCTGGTGGAGCAAGTTCGTGCTGACCGATATGGCCTACAAGGGCGTTATCTTCATGGCACTGGGGGATCTGGACCTGAGCCACCTGACCGGCCTTTCCTGCCAGTACTACAACAAGGATCTGGCGGTGGAATACGGTCTGGAAAACATCTATGACATCGTAAACGACGGCCGCTGGACCTTTGATACATTCCGGAAAACCATCACCGGCATCTATCAGGATGTAAACGGTGACGGCGTCAAGGACGAAGACGACCGGTACGGCTACTCCTTCGAGCTGAAGGGGAACTGCGACCACTGGCTCTGGTATGCCGGCAAGAAGATCTGCACCGCCAAAGGCGACGGTACCTATGAAGATACCTACTACGACGAAAAGGTTGTCAACCTGTACGAATTCATCTACGATCTGGCATGGGTGGATCAGAACGTATACTGCCTGAACGAATGGAATGTACCCCAGAATATGTTTGCCAAGGGGAATACGCTGATCGGGGAAGTAAACCTGAGCTACTGGAGCTGGATCCGGGACACCGAACTGAACTACGCCATCATCCCCGGTCCCAAGTGGGATGAACATCAGGAAACCTACGCCAGCATCACTGTGGGCGGCGAATGCCAGGCAGTGCTGCGTACCGCTCAGGATCTGGAAATGATCGGTATTCTGACCGAAGCGCTGAACGCCGAATCCTGGAAGACCGTTACCACCGCTTACTATGATGTAGCCCTGAAGTTCAAGGGTGCCCGTGACGAAGAATCCATCGAAATGCTGGATCTGATCGTGGACAACCGTGTGCTGGACTTCGGTACCGTATACGGCGGCTGGGCTTCCACCGGCGGCGGTGCAGGCTCCTGGATCCACCGTGTGATCCGCGACAACTCTGCCGACATCGCTTCCTACTACGCGGGACGCAAGAGCGGCTGGGAACTGTGGATGGCCGACATTTACGCCGGTTTTGAAGAATACATCAGCACTTCCGGAACCTGAATCTCTCCATAAATATAAGGACACAGTACTCTTCCGGGGGGACTGTGTCTTTTTTGTGACAAACCCGGCATTTCTGCGGATGGAATTGGTGAAAAAGGTACATTGACGAAAGATATCCGTTATGGTATACTGTAAAATACGATATTAACGTTTCTTAAAAAAATCATAAAGGAGAAAAACATGATCGCAAAGAAACTGGCATGTCTGCTGCTCATCGGCGCCATGCTGACCCCTCTCTCCGCCTGCGGCAGTACCGCAGAAGTGGATACCGCTCCCACCGTATCTGCTGATGCTGAAACGGAAACCGAAACCGAAAAGCGCTGGCTGGACGACCTGCCGGAAACCATGGATCTGGAAGGTGCTTCCATCCGTTTCCTGCTGGAAGACGGCCCCAACGACAATCTGACCGAACGCTCTCTGGTAGCCGATGAAGAAGCGGAAGACGTGGTAAGCGCCGCCGTATACAACCGGAACCTGGCCATTTCCGAACGCTTCAACACCGAAATCGAAGTCATCGAAACTGTGGTTATGCCCGCCATCGGTGACATGGTGCGCAGTGCGGTTACCTCCGGCACCGATGCCTATGATGTAGTGGGTGTATACCAGTACTACAACGGCAACCTGGCTCCCGACGGCATGCTGATGGATCTGGCTGCCATGCCCCACAACGACTTCTCCAGAGAATACTGGGGCGGCAAGTACATGGACAGCATGGCCTGCAAGAACATCCGCTTCTGGGCTACCGGCGACCTGTCCCTGCGGTATACCGGCGGTGTATACTGTACTTTCGTGAATGCCGACATGGCGCTGGACGTTCTGCCGGATGTGGATTTCTATGATACTGTAAACGAAGGCAAGTGGACCCTGGATCTGTACAACGAACTGACTGAAACTGCCTATGCCGATCTGAACGGCAACGGGGAAAAGGACGAAGACGACCGCTTCGGCAGCTGTATGTCCATGGAAGACCCCATTGACGGTATGGCCATCGCCGCTATGGTACGCTGGTCCGAAACGGATGAAAACGGCCTGCCCGTGATTACCATTGACAACGAACGTACTTATGCGTTCTACGAAAAGATGTACCGTCTGGTCTGCGAAAACCCCGGCTTCTACAAGGCAAAGAACGACGACAACAAGACTGTTATGACCATGTTTGCCGAAGGCGGCGTGCTGATGACCGTGAACAAGCTGTTCCAGTCTGAAATCTACCTGCGCGACATGTCCGAAAACTTCTCCATCATCCCCGCTCCCAAGCTGGATGAAGCCCAGGCTCACTACAACACCATCCTCCACGACAGCTGTACTCTGTTCGGTGTTCCCAAGACCAATGTCAAGGTGGACGCCACCAGTGCCGTGCTGGAAGCTCTGGCCGCCGAAAGCTTCCGTCAGGTGACCCCCACCTACTATGACGTGGCTCTGAAGGCAAAGTACACCCGTGACGCCGAATCCGCCCGGATGATCGACCTGATCCGTGAAAACATCACCTCCGACTTCGTGTTCCAGTATTCCAACAAGATCAACGACATCGCCCACATTTTCCGTTCCCGTCTGGATACCAACAAGTCCGAACTGGCTTCCTATGTGGCACAGGTTTCCAAGACCTGGCAGAAGAAGCTGGATCAGCTGCTGACCTCTCTGGAAGAAAACGCCCTGAGCTGAGAAAACCGATCCCAAACCGGAACGGCAAATGCTGATTCCCGTAAAACATAAGGAGAAAAAACTATGAGCATCAAGAGAATTCTCTGCGCTCTGCTGGCAGGCTGCATGATGCTGCCTCTGGCATCCTGCGGTAACGCACCCGCAGAAAACGAAACCGCCGAACAGGACACCGCTGCTGTGGAAACCGAAAAGGAAACCACTGCGGAAGAAGCCCGTCTGGCCCTGCCCGATGATCTGCCGGAAGCAGACTACGAAGGCTCCGACTTCACCATTCTGTGCTACAACCACACAAGCTGGCTGATGGACAGAGAAGAACTGGACGGTGACGTGGTCAACGACGCCATCTACAACCGGAACCATAACGTAGCCGACCGTTTTAATGTCAACATTGTCTTTGACTCTGCTGCTGACTATCCTACTGCATCTTCCAATGTGAAAAACGCCGTAACCTCCGGTGATGACTACTATCAGCTGGCTGCCTATCACTTCATTCAGATGGGTTCCGACCTGCTGTCCAACACCTTCATGAACATGAACGATGTTCCCTACATTAACTTTGAAAAGCCCTGGTGGAATGACACCACTGTAAACGACATGACCTACAAGGGCGTGACCTTCATGGGTGTAGGCTTCATTGGTCTGTCCAATGTAAGCAGCGCATACTGCCTGTTCTACAACCAGGGTCTGGCTGCAGAATACAGCCTGCCGGACGTATTCTCCTTTGTGGATGAAGGTACCTGGACCAAGGACAAGATGAAAGAGCTGGCCGAAGTGGTGCAGCAGGACGTTAACGGTGACGGCGTAAAGGATACCGGCGACCGGTACGGCATGGCCTTTGACCTGAACGGTGCCTGTGACCAGTTCTTATGGTTCTTCGGCAAGAAGATCTACACCAGACAGGACGACGGCACCTATGCAGATACCTACTATGATGAAAAGCTGGTGGACCTGATCACCTGGCTCCACGACTTCTCCTTCAACGGCAGCTATACTTATACCGAAAAATCCTGGGGTGTAGGCGGAACCATGTTCTCTGCCGGCAACACCCTGATGGTTGTTGGCGGTATCGGCGGCGGTCTGTCCTACCGGGATCTGGATATTGATTACAGCATTATCCCTGCTCCCAAGTGGGATGAAAAGCAGGAAAAGTATATTACTGTAAGTGATGGTTCCTCCGAAGCCATTGCCGTTTTAACCACTGTACAGGATGTGGAAAGAGCCGGTGTTCTGACAGAAGCTCTGACTGCAGAAGGCTGGAAGGTCATGCTGCCTGCATACTATGATACTGCTCTGAAATACAAGGGAACCCGTGACGAAAAGTCCGTGGAAATTCTGGATATGATCGTTGCCAACGTAATCTTCGACTTCGGTTATGTATTCGGCGGTGAAACCTCCGCCACCGGTGCCGGCTTCTGGATTCACAAGCTGCTGCAGCAGGGTTCTGCCGACATTACTTCCCACTATGAAGCCAACAAGAACAACTACCAGAACAAGCTGGCTTCCGCAATCGCAGTCTTTGAAGAATATCTGGAAACCAACGGCTGATTCAGCCACCGCAATATCCGCAGAATACATACAGCCCCGGCCGGAAAACCCGGTCAGGGCTGTTTTTCTATGGAATTTTTCAGAAGGCGGAGCCCATATCTTCATACTGCTGCATCCGTCCGCCGGGGATGCGGTACATGATGCTGAACTTGGCCGAATCGGTGGTCTGGGCGTACTTCAGAATCAGCACGTTTTCTCCCTTTTCAAAATGCACGCCGGCGCGGAGGTTTTCGCAGGTCCACCATGCCCCGGCCTGCAGTGCGGGGAAGCCTTTGGTGGAGTCGATGACCAGCTTTCCGTTGAGCCATACCTTGCAGGGAGCGGTGCGTCCCACCACCAGCTCCACATTTCTGTCTTCCGGACAGGTCACCACCCGGCGCATATAGCCCACGTGAGGGCCTTCGAAGGGCTGGATGGCGGCGGTGTCGAACAGATCTTCATCCGGCTGTACCATGGTGGGTACACTCCATGCGGTGCCGTCATCGGGAATCTTGGTGAACGGTTCGGTTTCGTCCACAAAGGGGGCATTGATGTCGGCAATGTGGCTCAGGTGGTATTCGCGTACCAGGTCGGATCCGTTTTCGCCCGGTTCCGGCTTGAGGAAGGCACCGTATCCGGCTTCCGGCGGTACATCGGTCAGATCCCGGATGTTTGCCAGATAGGGACCGTAATGTGCCCATACTTCCGCGCCCACAATGCCGAAGGTGTCTTCAATCACGCCGAAGATTCCGCAGGCACGGACGGCGAAAATATTCTTCTGGCACAGTACCCGCTGTCCCGGCAGAAGCCCGATGGTCAGGGGGATGCTCAGCTCACGGTCAATCCGGACGGAAATGCAGTGGGGGGTGACGTACAGCCCTTCCTTGGCCAGATACCCTCTGGCAAGCTCCACTGTCAGCTCGGCATTCATGGGAGAGCCGGTGTTGTTCCTCACGGTCAGGGTCACATGGGATTCTTCCCCCGCCTTTACCACAGGGGCACCGTCGTAGGAAACAGAGAAAGTCAGGGCAGGGGTGTTGTCTGCGGTGGGAAGTCCCTTTACCAGCGGCGCATCGGTGATTTTTGTGTCCGCTTTCTTTACCCGCAGCATGGTCAGACCGGCGGCGCATACATCCTTCGCCAGATCATAGATGGAACCGTCCCGGCGCTTTGTCAGCACTTCAATCTTCAGCCCGGTGTCCTCCAGTCCCATCTCGCCGGTGATCTTCTGTCCGCCGAAGATGGTACCTGCAATGGAGGCGGCGGTGGCGCAGATGCAGTCCGTGTCATACCCGCAGGCCAGTCCCAGCCGGACGATTTCTCTGAAATCATAGCCGCCGTACAGCAGGGTCAGCAGGATAAAGGCCATGTTCTGATACAGATTGGTGCAGTCCGCATGGCCGAAGTTTTTCAGGATCATGCCTCTGGTCTTTTTCCAGTCATACCCGGCGCGCCAGCATTCATATGCCATCCGCAGTGCCCGGTCCAGTTTGGTACCGGAGGGGATTTTCGACAGGCCGTGGCGGATCAGGGCGGTCAGATCGTCGGTGAAGAAGGCCTCGGATTCCATGGCGGCAAGGAAAACTTCCGCATCAATGGAGTCTCTGCGGTGATCCATGGAGCCGTCCATTTCAATATAGGGCTTTGCCGCGTCCACATCTCCGGGGAACAGGCATGCCCAGATTTCCGACCGGATGGGACAGCCCATGCCGTTTTCGTAGTAGCGGTTGTTGTAGGTGCCGGACAGAGGCGGATAGATGCCGCGTCCGTAGTTTTTCTTGAAGTAGCCGTACTCGCCGGGGCCGTAGGGAACTTTGTGGTAGAACGCATCCGCCAGATCTCTTGCGGTGATATGCACCCCTTTTTCCTCCAGCACTTCCAGCCAGAGAATCTGCAGATCCAGGTCATCGTTGGGCAGAACCTGATGGAGCAGAGGCTCATGCAGGGGATAGTCCAGCAGTTCCTTCCGGCCTTCCGCAGGACCGCCTGCCGTGCCGCCGATGCACTTGCCAAGGAAGCAGCCCCAGACTTTATCCAGATAGGTTTCGTAGGTCAGTGTACGCATATGTTTACCTCCGATGGGGGAAATTCTCTCTGCCTGTATTATACCGTTTTCCCCGCCGGATTGCAAGAGGAGGGGACTTATTTCTCCGTGACGGTAATGCCCCATGCGGTGTGGATCTGTATGTATCCCATATCGAGGGCGTCAAATCCTTCTGTTTGAATCTGTTCTTTGCCGAACTGCATATCTTCGTAGGGCAGATACCCGTGCTTTATGGCATAGCGCATACCGTTTTTGTACATCAGCCGGTACAGTGTATGATCCCGGTGTTCTTTCAGGATATCGGAGCAGATGCAGTTGCAGATATGCAGACCGTGGGTTTCCTGAAAGCTGAGCCTGGATACACCGAGCAGTTCCTCTCCACGGAACAGACCGATGGCGTGGTCTGCCTTCATTTCCGGCGGAATGGACAGTTCCCTTGCCAGCCCCCAGTCTCTGCTGCCGCCCCGTTTTTCACCCCACTTCTGTACCGCGGGAATATCGTCCGCTGTCAGTACATGAAGCGAATACCCCTCCGGCAGAACCACCGGCTCCGGCATCTCCCCTGTGTATACAGCGGCGGGAAAGGCATGGATTTCCGTGATGGTCAGTCCGTCTTTTGCCATCAGCAGGCGGATGTCCTCTTCCGTGAGGTTTCCGGCAAAGGATACCCCGGCAGATCCTCCGCAGGAAAAAGGCAGAATCATGCGCAGATACTTTGCCAGCTTCTCCGGATGGGACAGATGAAACTGAAAATGCATTTCCCCGTTCGGATAACCGTCTACTGCAATATAATCCTCCACCCGATCAAGCAGTTCTGCCGGGGTGCCGCCGAGGCCATCGTCCTCCGTATAGACAAAACTGCCGTTCCAGGCAAGGGTAACGGCATCATAGCCGAATTTTGTACTGTTTTTATTCAGCAGGTATTCAATGGCATCGTCCCGTGGGATTTCTGTCAGATCCGGATACGCATCGGCAAAACGGCTGCCTGCCGTGACATCTGCATGGGTTTCGCTCCATGTCATAACCTGCTTCCGCATGGTTTCCCGGTATTCAGCGGGATTCATGGCATACTGTTTTTTGAAGGCTCTGGCAAAGCTCTCGTGGGTGCTGTAGCCTGTTTCCAGTGCGATATCCAGTATATCCCGGTCGGAAATCCGCAGAAGGTAAGCGGCGCGGCGCAGCCGGCAGAACCGGGCGTATTCCATGACCCGGTAGCCCGTATAGGCGGTAAAAATTCTGTTGAAATAGTCATCGCAGAACCCGGCATGGGCGGCGATCTCTCCGGTGCTCAGAGCTTCATTGCCCATCTGTGAACGGATATAGTCCAGTGCCCGATCCAGCATGGCTTTGGTTTCGGAGTGGATAGACATAATAGGTCTCCTGTCAGATGAATTTTCGGATCCGATGGTTCTATTATACCGTAAAAAGTCTGCCAACGCTTGACCGGAAGCGATTTTTCCCCGGAAATCTTGCATCCGCCGCCGGATTGTGGTATCATGATAAAAAATGATTCTGCCTAAGTTCTGAATTCATAATTCTCAATTCTTAATTCTTCTCAGTCCCCCAATAAAGGAGCCACACCATGTATCCTGTCGTCACCAACGCCGTTATGCGAAAAGCCGATTACGACTGTATTGCCGCCGGTACTCCTGCCACTGAACTGATGTACCGCGCCGGGAAAGCCATTTTTGCCGCCTGTGACTGGTCCCGCGGTCATACTGCCATCCTATGCGGCAGCGGAAACAACGGCGGGGACGGGTATGTGCTGGCCCTGCTGCTCCGGGAAGCAGGGTACCCCTGCACCATCATTCCCGCAGAGGAAAAATGGTCACCGGACGGACGGTTTTACTATGAAAAATGCCTTGCAGCCGGGATTCCGGTGCGCTTCTGGGACAGGCAGACGGCTCTGATGGTCTATGACAGGCTGGCAGACTGCCTGTTCGGTACCGGTTTTCACGGCACGCTGACAGAGCCCTATGCCGGCATGATCCGTGCCGCCAACGACAGCGGTGTGCCCATTGTTGCGGTGGATATTCCCAGCGGCCTTAACGGAGACTCGGGGCTTGCGGCACCGGATGAAAACGGGACACCCCTGTGCATCCGGGCGGCACTGACCGTATCCATCGGCACACGGAAGCTGGGACAGGTGCTTGCCATGGCGAAGGATGTGTGCGGCCGTGTGGTGAACTGCGATATCGGTATTCCCGTGACGGAGCATACGGCATATGTCTGCGAGGACGGGGATTTCGGGGATATTCTTCCGGGAAGACTGCACCACAGCCATAAGGGAACCTACGGCTACGTGGCGGTCATGGGGGGCTGCCGGAACTACAGCGGTGCGGTAAAGCTGGCGAATCTGGCGGCATCGTCCCTACGAAGCGGCTGCGGCGTGGTGAAGCTGCTGTGCGGGGACTCCGTTCTGCCCTCGGTGGCACCGTATCTGCTGGAAAGCACTGCCGTTCCTCTTCCGGATACGGGCGGGGACATGGTGTTCGATCCTGATGCACTGGAGCGCGCACTGGCAGGCACATCGGCGCTGGCTGTGGGCATGGGCTGGGGAAACGGTGGGGACAACGAAGCGATTCTCACATGGCTGCTTTCCCGGTATGACAAAACCCTGATTCTGGATGCGGACGGGCTCAACTGTCTCGGCAGAATGGCGGCGGAAAAACGGAAGCATCTGCTGGAAACCACCCCGGCAAAGGTGATTCTGACCCCCCACCCCAAGGAATTCGAACGGATTTCCGGCATTCCCATGGGACAGTGTGCGGCGGAGCCGGTGGGGTGCGCTGCGGCATACGCTAAGGAAAACGGCGTGATCCTGCTGCTCAAAGGGACGGCTACGGTGGTGACGGACGGGACGGAATGCTATATTGTGCCAAGAGGTTGTCCCGGCATGGCTACGGCGGGCAGCGGCGATGTACTCTCCGGGGTGCTTGCGGGACTGGCAGGGTATAACACCGCTTCTGTGAAGATGGTGGCCTGTGGTGCTTATCTGGCTGGACTGGCCGGGGAAATGGCTGAGGAGGAAGTGGGCGAAATCGGCATGATTGCATCGGATACGGTACGGTGTCTGGCAAAAGCGGCGGCGTGGTTAAGTAAGAAATAAGATGTATGAGGTAAGAAGTAAGATATAAGTGAACGATGATTCACGTGCTGTCAACCAAATGCAAGATTTTTGGTAGGGGAGGGCCTTGGTCCTCCCGTGAAGGAATTAGGTATTCGACATTGAAAACTGGGACTTAATCATCATTGACATAAGAAGTACCCGCGAGCCATGCGGGACGCTTGACATACCGTGTGAACTTTGCTACAATAAGAAAAAACAGAACCGGAGGAATCCAATATGGCACAGAAATACGATGTTGCGGCCTTTATCTGGCCTGCCTATACGGGAGATGAACCCAGAACCAGACCCTTCTGGCCGGATGGCATGGGGGAATGGCAGAGCGTGAAGAACGCCATGCCAAAGTTTGAAGGGCACAAGTGGCCCCGCAGACCTCTCTGGGGCTACGTAAATGAAGCGGATCCCTATGTGATGGAAATGGAAATCGAATGTGCGGCACGGCACGGCGTCAACGTGTTCATCTACGACTGGTACTGGTACGATGACCGTCCGTTTCTGGAAAACTGCCTGAACGACGGATATCTGAAGGCGGCCAACAACGACAAGGTGAAATTCTACCTGATGTGGGCCAATCACGACGCCACCAACCTGTGGAATATCGAAACGGCGGACGACTACGGCGACACCGTGACCTGGAAGGGTTCTGTGGGAATGGAAACCTTCAAAAAGCTGGTGGACCGGTGGATTACAAAGTATTTCTCCCATCCTTCCTACTACAAGGCAGACGGCTGTCCCGTGTTCATGCTGTACGACCTGCGGAAGTTTGAAGAAGGCTTCGGCGGCAGAGAAGGTGCACTGGAAGCGGTGAACTATTTCCGGGAAGAAGTGAAGAAGGCGGGCTATCCGGGGCTCCACCTGCAGCTGATCACCTGGGGCAACGGCCCTTATGCCACCTTCAACTACAAGGGCATCGGCGGCACGGAAGAAACCACCCCCCTTGCGGAATATCTGGGCTTTGACAGCATGACCTACTATCAGTGGGTGTCCGTTGTACCCTTTGGCAGAGACTACGGTGAGGTGCTGCCGGATGTGCAGAAGGACTACGACCTGATGGCGAAACAGAAGATTCCCTTCATTCCCCAGGTTTCCCTCGGCTGGGACAACAATCCCAGGTTCAAGCGGCTGAAGCCTACCATTACCACCAACACCACTCCCGAAATGATCGAGAAAGGTCTCCGTCAGGCCAAAGCCTACGCCGATACCCACGATCTGCCCATGCCGCTGGTAGTCATCAACAGCTGGAACGAATGGACGGAAACCAGTTACCTCCACCCGGACGACATCAACGGCTACGGGTATCTGGAAGCTGTAAAGCGTGTGTTTGCGGACGAAGAATAAGGCTCCGTGCAAGCGTGGTTCTGCGGAACTGCGCTTGTTTTTTGAAAAAATCATTTTCTTCTGAACCTTTTTGTCCCTTCCGTGCATCTGTATATATGAAAACGTTTTCAACCCACGACAGAGGAACTGCATATGAACCAAAACCGGGAAACCGCTTTTACGGAACTGATGGAACGGCATCGGCTTGTGATCGAGCGGTATGTGCATTACAGGATGCCTTCTTCCGCCGATGCAGAGGATGTGCTGCAGGAAACATGGATTGCAGCGTACACCCATTTTGAAGAACTGGCGGATCCGGCTTCCGGAAAAGCATGGCTGCTTTCCATTGCGAAAAACCAGTGTGCCCTGTGGTACCGGAAGCGGTATCGCAGAGAGGAAAGGGAAGCGGCGGCCCGTTGCGCAGCGGTCATGCCTGACGGCGGATCTGTGCGGCTTGCCGACCTGCTGTCCGGTCTTCCCCGGGAGACAGCGCGGATTCTGCAGCTTTACTACATACAGGGATACCGGCAGAAGGAGATTGCCGCACGGCTGGGGATTCCCACAGGCACGGTGAAAAGCCGGCTGCACTATGCCAGAGAACGGTTACGGCAGTCCTATGGAACACAGATGACGGTAAGACAGAAAGGACAGAAGCAAATGAAAAACGGAACCGCAAGCGAATACACCCGTGGTTTCCCCCCGGAACTGCCGGAGATCACCATCGAAAAACTGCCGGAACCGTATGTGCCGGTGCGTTTACTGGAAGAAAACTTTATTATTCCCCGGATCGGTGAGGAAAACAGCGAGGGAACCTACCGCTATCCGGCAAAGAAGCTGACCTGTGTCTCCACCTGCCGGGTGCCCAAAGCTGCCTGTATTCATGAGGTGGACGGAGTCAAGGTGGTCAGGGACACCTATAATATACGGGCAGAAAAGCTGTACCGGAATGAAAAGATATGGTTTTCCCAGATGACGGAGGAGTATATCCGGGAACTGGGCTGTCTGGACGAACTGGAAGAGGATGACGAATACCCCACCTACCTCACCACCTTTCTGGATGAAGGATTCAACGATATCGTAAACGCAGAGGATCCGGCAAGGGGGATGCCCGTTTCGGTAAGGGAGAATCCGGTGGAAGAAGGGACGGACGGATACCGGATGGAAACATACAATGTGCGCTACACGACAGGAATGTACCGGCTCACCGTCGGACAGCAAACCTTTCGGGCGGCCGGAATCCTGCGGGTGTTTTACCGTTCCTGTTCTGCCGCGGTGAGCTATGTTTCCCCGGAAGGCCGGATGCTTCTGCTGCGGTGGTACGAAACGGAGGATTCCATCCGGCAAAGCGACAACTACCCGGACAGCTGGATCGATACCATCGGTGCCAACGAAGTCCTGACCGTAAACGGCATCCGCTATATCCATACGGAAGACCGGATCGGGGAGATTGTGCTGTAAAGAAAAAAGAGATCGGACAGCTTCCGGTCTCTTTTGATATGCCCGCAGTTTTCCACAGGATCTTTTTTCAGCAGTTCCAGTCAATCTTTGCAGGATTTGGCTCGTTTTCCACAGATACTGCCCGCAGGGTCTCCAGCCCATTGGTGAAGACTTCTGCCGCAATGCTGTCATACACCGCCGCCGTTTCCTCCAGTCCCACCCGGTCGTAAGCGATGGCGGATGCTGCATAGAACACGAAGCCGAGGGCGTTTGTGGGGGTGGTGATCACCGCACAGGCAGTGGACACACCGCGTACCGCCGCCTCACTGACCGGATCGGAAACCGCTTTTACACAGTCCCGGGCGCTTTTCAGAAGGGGCTTTACCTCCTTCAGGGAAATCTCTCCCGCCAGCCACTGTTTCGCTCCGTTCACTGCCGCCGCCGGTTCCGGAGCGGTGAAGCGTGCCTGCAGGATGGGCAGCAGCAGATCCTCCGCATACCTGACCGCCCACCGGACAAGAGTCTCCTTTGACTGGGTCTCAATCTGCCGCATCAGAGCGGTGCATTCCGCACTGTCCACAGTCCCCAGCATTTTCCGCAGTTTTGCCATAATGCAGTTTCCTTTCGTCAGCCGATCATTTCTGTTTTCAGTATACCAGAACACTGTCGGATTGTAAAGAAAAACCGGTATACTTTCCCATAAAAAATTTCCGCAAACCCGTTGACAACGGTATGGAAATGGTGTATAATAATATGGCAGGCGTTTCTGAGATGACCGCGCCTGTCAGACAGATTGTCTGGTACGCAGAAGTACTCAAGAGGCCGAAGAGGCGCCCCTGCTAAGGGTGTAGGCCGGGTAACCGGCGCGAGAGTTCAAATCTCTCCTTCTGCGTCAGTAAAAAAGCCAGGATTTCCAATGAGATCCCGGCTTTTTTGTTTTTTCAGATATTCCCCAAAAATAATTCTGAATTCATAATTCTCAATTCTGAATTATCCTCTCCGCCTGCTCTCTGGTGGGCATGGACCGGATCGCACCCTTCTTTGTGGTCACCAGATATGCCGCGGCGCTGGCGAAACGGAGCATTTCCCCAAGGCTTTCTTCCGTGAAGCTGTCCATGCCGTGGGTAAGAATCCAGTCCAGTACACAGCCGCAGAACGCATCCCCGGCGCCTGTGGCCTCAATGGTACCGCCCAGCAGGAAAGCAGGCTGGCAGACCCGCAGAGTACCGGTGTATCCGTAGCTGCCGCCCGGGCCTGCCGTTACGTTCAGCAGACGGATGGTTGGATGCTTTTCCAGGATCATGGCAGCCCCTTTGTCGAAATCTTCGCCGCAGGTCAGGGTCAGACCTGTCATGAACTCCAGCTCATTGTCTGCAATTTTGCATACATCACAGTGATCCAGCCCCCAGGCGATCTGTTCTCTGGCTTCCCAAAGATCGTCCCACAGGGGCGGCCGGAGATTGGGGTCATAGGAAATCAGCGCACCGGCAGCACGGGCGGTTTCCACGGCTTTTACGGTGGCGGTACGGGCAGGCTCGTGGGTCATGGAGATGGAGCCGTAGTGAAAAACGGCAGTGTTCTGCAGAATATCCATGGGCAGCTCCTCCGCCCGCAGACGCATATCCGCCCCGGGATTCCTGTAGAAGGAAAAGTCCCGTTCCCCGCCCGGCAGAGTTTTCACAAAGGCAAGGGTGGTGCGCACATCGGGATCCACGGCCAGTCCGTCCATGGCAATGCCCGCTTCTTTTCCCACGCGGCGGAGCAGGGAGCCGAACATATCATCCCCCACCTTGCCGATGAAGGCGCATTTCCGCCCAAGCCGGTTCAGCATGGACAGTACATTGCAGGGGGCGCCGCCGGGATTGGCTTCAAAAAGGGTGTTCCCCTGAGGGGAGCTTCCGTTGTCGGTAAAATCAATCAGGTATTCTCCAAGGGCTGTGACATGGTAGGTCGGTGTCATAATGACTGCTCCTTTGGGTCAGGGAAGAGAAACGGTGAACAGTGTTTCTCCTCCGTGGATTTCGGTTTTGTCGGAGAAGGAGATCTTCCCGGGCGTGTCCGTAACAACGGTGACCACCACGGGGCTGTACCCGGCGGCACGCACCATGGCAGCGTCCATCACCAGCAGAGGCTGGCCGGTTTTTACGGTTTCCCCCGGTTTTACGGACAGGGAAAATCCCCTGCCTGCCATCTGTACGGTATCAATCCCGGCATGGACGAGAATTTCCGTTTCCCCGCAGGCAAGCCCCACAGCGTGTCCTGTTTCGCTGCACTGGGTTACGGTGCCGTCAGCCGGGGAAAGTATACGGCATTCCCCCGCATCCTCCGGTGGTTCAATCCCGGCGCAGGGGCCTAAAATCCCTTCGGCAAAGGCCGGGTCCGGCAGCTTTTCCATCGGTACGATATGCCCGCTCAGGCAGGCGGCGGCAGAAAACGTATTTCCGGTACTTTGGGTTTCTTTTACGGCTTTTCGGAAGTTCTGGAACAGGCCCATGGGGTATTCTCCTTTTCTTTCTGATAACATTATATAAGGATGCGGGGTGTTTGTAAAGGGGGAACGGGATGCTTTTTTGCATTTTTGCGCGGCTGCAGCAGTCCGCCTGCCGGAGTTCTCCTCATTCTTTCTGCATATATTCTTCCAGCTCGCTTTTGATGACGGAGACACGGGGACCGTAGATGACCTGCACGCCGGTGCCTTTGGCAATCACACCTGCCGCACCGCTTTCGGTCAGCAGGTCTTTCTGTACCTGACCGCCATCCTTTACGGTGACCCGGAGTCTGGTGGCACAGCAGTCCAGGGAGACAATATTGTCTCTGCCGCCAAGCCCTTCCAGAATCAGCCGGGAGATTTGGTGTTTGTCCGCGGCACTGTCTGCGGTCTGCAGGGTATTTTTCTTTTTATTATAGTCCGAGCGGGTGTACAGCCTGGTTTCCGAACTGTCCGCTTCTCTGCCGGGGGTGAGATAGTTCCGCTTCCGGATGAGGAACCGGAACAGGAAGAAATACAGAACGAAATATCCCAGTCCTACCAGAGGCACCATCAGCCAGTTGGTTTTGGAGTTCCCCTGCAGGATGCCGAAGAGAAACAGGTCGATAAGGCCCCCGGAGAAGGTCATGCCCACGCCCACTTTCAGGATGTGCATGAGCATATAGGCTGCCCCCGCCAGAACCGAGTGGATCACATACAGAACAGGAGCGACAAACAGAAAAGTGAATTCCAGCGGTTCGGTGATACCGGTGAGAACAGAGGTCAGGGCGGCGGAGAAAAACAGGGAACCGGCGGTCTTTTTCTTCTCCGGGCGGGCGCAGGTGTACATGGCCAGCGCCGCACCGGGCAGACCGAAGATCATCAGGGGGAATTTTCCGCTCATGAACCGGGTGGCGGAGACGGAGAATACCTCAGTAGCCGGAGAAGCAAGCTCCGCAAAAAAGATATTCTGTGCGCCGTAGATCAGGGTGCCGTCGATCATGGCAGAACCGCCCACACCTGTCTGCCAGAAGGGAAGATAGAACACATGGTGCAGACCGAAGGGAATCAGAATCCGTTCGGTGAAGCCATAGATCAGGGTGCCCGCGTAACCGGATTTCAGTACCAGATCCCCCAGGGCATAGATGCCGTTCTGGACAAAGGGCCACACCAGAAACATTACGCCGCCCACCAGAACGTAGGCCACAGTGGAAATAATGGGTACGAACCGGGTGCCGCCGAAAAAGGAGATTACATCCGGCAGACGGATTTTATAGAACCGGTTGTGGAGAAATGCTACTCCCAGCCCCACAATGATCCCGCCGAAGACCCCCATCTGCAGGGAAGGAATTCCCACCACATCGGCTATGGTGCCCTCATGCATGGCAGGATCGTTCAGCCGGTCTGTCAGAACAAGCAGGGCGTTGATGGTTTTGTGCATTACAAAAAAGGCGATGGCGGCGGAGAGTGCGGCGGTGGCTTTTTCGTTTTCCGCCATACCCAGCGCCACCCCCATGGCAAACAGCAGGGGCAGATTGTCAAAAATAACGGTGCCTACAGAGGCAAGGACGGTGAAGACGGAGTAGAGGATGGTTCCTTCTCCCATGAAGCCGGTCAGTCCGTAGGTGTCCAGCATGGCGGCATTGGTAAAGGAGGCGCCGACCCCCAGCAGAAGTCCCGCCACAGGCAGAAGGGCGATCGGCAGCATAAACGCCCGTCCCACTCTCTGCAGGACGGAAAAAGTACGGTTTTCAGCAGTATTTGTCATCATAACCTCATGTAACGGTTGGTTTGTCCCTATTGTTTACGGCAGAATGAAAATTATACGTTCTCCGTGAAATTCTGCCGATTTTTCCTGTGCGGTTGACAAGCCGGAGGCGGCGTGCTATAATCGGAACAGGTATTGATTCGACAAGACAGAAAAATGCAGGAGGTATCTTATGCGATTTGCAATGTATGCCCGTTTCAATTCCATGGGGAACCGGATCGGTCTGGAAGCCACGGCGGATTTTGCCCGTGAAATGGGGTTTTCGGCAGTGGAAGTGCTGGAATCCACCGGAGAAAATCATCCGGTTCTGATTCCGGACGTGGAAGCCGCAAAGAAGGCAAAGGCGATTCTGGCGGAAAGAGGGCTGACGGTAGCCTGTTATTCCGTGGGTTCCAATCTATACCATTCTCCGGAAGCGGTAGAATCCCTGATGAAGCAGGCGGAAATCGCGGCGGCACTGGA
>SVSN01000041.1 GCA_015064285.1 Oscillospiraceae bacterium
GAGGAGACAGCATGCCGCAGCTGGCAGAAAACCACTTTGCAGGACACACCGGAGATCTGTTCGGGGTTCTTGCCTATCAGAACGGTACACGGCAGAAATACACACCGGATGTGGTTTCCTATCTGGGTGAAAAATCCCACGGGGACACGCTCTGGATTATCGAATAATGTACCTCCCGAAATAACACAAAATGCACCCGTATCCGACGTCTGTTAATCGGTATAAGGGTGCATTTTTCTGTTTATTCTCCCCGTCCGGGTTTACGGCATACCAGCAGCTTATATCCCCGCTCGGTCATCACAGGATCAAACCGGATCTCCGTCATGCCCGCTCTTTCCAGCAGTCCGGTTTCCAGTCCTGTGCACAACGGTGTATCACAATGGTTGCTGTCCAGTTTATGATCCAGATAATACTGATAGAACTCCAGCATTTCTTCTTCCGTATCCACAAACCGGTCGGAATTGACAAACCAGCCGCCGGGTTTCAGACAGTCCGTCACCTTCCGGTACAGACGCGCTTTATCTTCCGGAGCAAAATGGTGCAGAGCTGAAGTGGATATCACCGCGTCATACCCCTCTCCGAATTCCGTTTCAAAAAAGTCACCCAAAATGCACTCCACCCGGTCAGCAAAAGGACGTTTGCGGATGTATTCCAGCATATTGGGGCTGATGTCGATACCGGTAATCCGTACATCCGGAAACCGCTCTGTCAGGGCATACAGTTCCATACCGGTGCCCACACCCAGATCCAGTACGGTCCGGATTCCCTTCGGCAGTGCTTTCGTAACCGCTGCCTTACTCTCCGCCAGAGACATATGCACATCATCAAAACCGTCTGCCTTCCAGTCAAAAAATGCCTTCATGGAAGCATTCCGCTCTGTCAGATTGATGTTCAGTTCCATATTCTGCTCCCATCATTTGTTTTGATTATTATAACATACCGCTTTTCCTCTGTCAACCGTCCGGCATTCTGCCGAAAGAACCGATTATTTTCATATGGATAGTTGACTTTTTAGCCAAAATCTGTTAGAATGGCAGCAGAACCAAAATTTGATTCCAGGAGGATACCATGTACCTGAAAAGACATACTGCATTTGCTCTTGCTGTACTGATGGCCTTTCCCCTGACTGCCTGCAGCAGCGGCAGCCAAACCGACAGTCCCCAGGAGACTACACCGGTGGAAACAACAGAAACGGTACCCACAGAAACCGCTCTGACCGCTGAACTGCCGGACAAAACCTATGGCGGCGAAGAAGTTATGTTCCTGACTTCCCTGAACAATGGATATGACTGGTACACCAGCTACGAAATCTACGCCGCTGAAATGAACGGGCAGCTGATCAACGATGCTGTGTTTACCAGAAATCAGCAGATTGAGGAACTGCTGGACATCCGGATCGCTGAGACCAAGATGGAAAATGCCCATACAGTAGCCCAGGAAACCCTTATCGCCGGAGACGACCAGTTTGATGTGGTCATGCCCTATATCAACAACACCATAAGTCTGGCTACCCAGGGACTTCTGATGGATCTGAACACCATTCCCTATCTGGATCTGGAAAAGCCCTGGTGGGATCAGCGTGCCAATGCGAATATGATCATCGCCGACAAGCTGTTCTTTTCCACCGGTGACATCGCCATTCTGGACAACGAATGTACCATGGTTATGTTCTTCAACAAGGATATGATCGAGCAGTACAGTCTGGAAAACCCCTATGAACTGGTAAAAGAACACAAGTGGACCATCGATAAGGTAAGGGAAATGGCATCCGTTGTAACCCACGACCTGAATGGGGACGGTAAAATGACGGGGGATGACACCTGGGGGCTGTCTGTCGCCGGGAACGCTCCTATTTCTTTCTACTTCGGTGCCGGAGAACGGATCGTGGACAGAAACGATGAAGGTAAACTGGAATTCCAGATCGGTTCCGCCCGCAGCTATGATGTACTTGACAAGGTAATGACCCTGTGTTACGACGATCTGATGCTTTCCGACAAAACTGCCTCCGCCGGTTTCGATGTGGTATCCGTCATGTTCAATGCCGGACAGGTAATGTTCGTAACCTTTGCTCTGGTGGATATCAATGCGCTGCGTGAAGCGGAATTTGAATTCGGGATCCTGCCCTATCCGCTGTATGACGAAAGCCAGCAGGAATACAACAACCTGATCAGTTCTGTTCTGGTAAGCTCCACCAGTGTACCCTATAACAACACCAACTCCGAACTCACCGGTGTTACACTGGAAGCCATGGCATACTATTCCACTTCCACTCTGACGCCCGCTTATTATGACAACGCTCTGAAGACCCGGTATGTCCGTGATGAAGAGTCCGGTGATATGCTGGATATCATCTTTTCTACCCGTGTATACGATCTGGGCTTCATCTTTGACTGGGGCGGCGCCGGTTCTCTGGTGACCAGCATCTATAATGCCAAGTCCACAGAATACGTTTCCAAATGGCAGGCTATCCAGCAGAAAGCACAGGCCGCGCTGGACGAAGCCCTGGAAACCTTTGCGGCACTGCAGTGAGCATTTCCAGACATCCGAAAATCCTATCTACTATATAACGGAGGACACAATCATGGCAGAAAAACTTCGTATCGGTATCATCGGCACCGGCGGTATCGCCCATGCTCATGCCAACGCCTATAAAACCTTTGACGATGTGGAAGTTGTAGCGGGCGCTGACATCATTCCCGGCAAAGCCAGAGCTTTCCTTGACGAATTCGGCTGGAAAGATGCCGCCGCTTACGACACCTGTGAGGAACTGTGCAAGCGGGACGACATCGATGCCGTTTCCATCTGTACCTACAACAGCCAGCACGCCGTGTGCGCCATTGCGGCACTGGAATCCGGTAAGCACGTTCTGCTGGAAAAGCCCATGTGCGTTACGCTGGAAGAAGGGCTTGCCATCATGCGTGCCGAAAAGAAATCCGGTAAGATTCTGACTGTCGGTTTCCAGCCCCGTTACAACAACAACTGCAAAAAGATCAAGCGGATCGTGGAATCCGGTGAACTTGGCAAGGTTTACTATGTGCAGATCGGCGGCAGCCGCAGACGCGGGATTCCCGGCAGAACCTTTATCGACAAGGAAAAGGCTGTATTCGGTGCCATCGGCGACCTTGGCTGCTATTCCCTCGATTTGTCCCTGAACTCCATCGGGTATCCCAAGCCTCTGTCCGTCTCCGCCTATACTTCCGACTTTTTCGGTACCAACCCCAAGTATTACAGCGAAGCCGACCGCTTCTCTGTAGATGACTTCTCCGCTGCCTTTATCCGTCTGGAAGGCGATATCATTCTGGACTACCGTATGGCATGGGCCATGCACATGGACATCTGCTCCGACTTTGTGATTCTGGGTACCGATGCCGGTCTGAAAGCCACAGCACCCCATCCCAATCCGCTGTGGGGGTCCATCATCGGCGGCGATATTGCCGGACTGTATCTGATGCACGACCAGTGCGGTGAACCGGTAACCACCCAGCTGGCGCTGGAAAACACACCTCAGAACATTTTCTGGCTGAAGGTACGGGATTTCGTGGATGCCGTAAAGAACAACCGTCCCGCTCCCATTCCCACCAGCCAGATCATCTACAACCAGGCCATCATCGATGCCATGCTGATTTCTGCCAGAGAAAAGTGCGAAATCAAGATTGATATTCCGGAAATCTAAACTCCCATGAAATCTTTTGCTGACGTTCATGTCCATCTGAAACAGTTCGCCGCCGAACCGGTTCTCACCATACTGGACACCATTGCAGCCTGCGGTGTCACCCGCACAGCCCTGCAGGCTCTCTGCAAATACGGGATCCTGAATCACATCGCCACCCTGTCCTGGGAGTAGCATTACGAAAAAAGAAGGTGTATGCGTTCGGCAGCCTCCATCAGTTCGACTGTTTCGGAGAGATTTCCTACGAAAAGCAGGAGAAAAACTGAATTATTACAAAAGCGGATACCTGATACGCGGGTATCCGCTTTTTCCGTGCTCCGGTATCCTCCTGCATCCCTGCATAACATACGAAAAAACGCCTGTTTTGTCATAATTTCCATTGTAATCCGGTGAACTCTGTGCTATACTATTAAGTATAAAATTCATTGAATGAGGATATATTCCATGAAACTGTCCGAGCTTTTCAAACAGAATAAACTGTTTTTATCTTTCGAAGTATTTCCGCCGAAAACCGACACTGCTTTTGAATCTGTCAAGGCCGCCACAGAAGCCATTGCAGAACTGCACCCCTCCTTTGTCAGTGTAACATACGGTGCCGGCGGCGGAACCAGCCGATATACCCTGGATATTGCCAAAAACATCAAGGAAGTCCATGGTGTTCCCACGCTGGCTCATCTGACCTGTGTATCCTCTACCCGTGAAACCGTCAAGCAGCGGATCGAAGATATGAAAGCTGCCGGGATTGAAAACGTAATGGCACTCCGCGGTGATCTGACACCGGAACTGGAAAATGCTGACCGCAGCGGATGGGCTTACCGCAACGCCATTGACCTGATCCATGAACTGCGTCAGTCCGGTGCAGATTTCTGTATCGGCGGTGCCTGCTATCCGGAAATTCACCCGGAAAGCGCAGACCAGAAGGAAGACATCCGTTATCTGAAAGAAAAAGTTGACGCAGGATGCAGTTTTCTGACCACCCAGATGTTCTTCGACAACAATCTGTTCTACAACTTCATGTATAAAATCCGGGAGGCCGGTATTACAGTACCTGTCATCCCAGGCATCATGCCCATCACGGCAGCAGGTCAGGTGGAACGTGCCGTAAAGCTGTCCGGTTCTTTTATGCCCCAGAGATTCAAGAGCCTTGTAGACAAATTCGGTCATAATCCCGCCGCCATGAAACAGGCCGGTATTGCATACGCCACCGACCAGATCATCGACCTGTACGCCAACGGTATTCAGAATGTCCATGTTTATTCCATGAACAAACCGGATGTGGCGGAGAAGATTCAGTCCAATCTGTCCGATATTCTCGGCTGATCTATGATCCATACATACACGTATACTCGCATTTCCCCGCCCCTGCGGGAGATTTGCCGGTATGCCGGATGCCCCGAGCCGGGAGAAGCGGAAACGGCGCAGATCCATGCCTGTCTGGCAGAGGCAGAAGGGAAACTGGCCTGCCGGGTCTGTTTCACAGAACTGCCGCTCCCCTGGGACAAACTGCCTGCAGATTCCCGCTCCCTGCAGGTGTACCTGACCGGCTGCAGCAGGATTCTCCTGTTCGGTGCCACCATCGGACTGGAAACAGACCGGCTGATCGCACGGTACGGCAGAATTTCACCGGTAAAATCCCTGTTTTTTCAGGCAATCGGTGCGGCCGCCATCGAAGAGCTCTGCGACACATTCTGCCGGGATATGGAACAGGCATATGCCCCTGCCAGGCTAAAACCGCGGTTCAGTCCGGGATACGGCGATGTCCCGCTGACACTGCAGAGAGATATCTTTGCGCTTCTGGATTGTCCGCGAAAAATCGGACTGACGCTGAACGAAAGTATGCTGATGTCACCTGGAAAATCCGTAACGGCTCTTGTGGGCATACAGGATCCGTCTGAAACAATATAACAAGAAACCAAACAGGTATAAAAATATGCAGATACTGGAATTTGTAAAACAGAACCGGCTGTATCTGGACGGGGGAATGGGTACCCTGCTCCAGGCTGCGGGACTGAAACCGGGCGAATCCCCGGAAACATGGAATCTGACCCACCCCGATGTGGTCATCGGCATTCACCGGGACTATTATGAAGCCGGCAGCCATGTGGTAAACACCAACACATTCGGCGCCAATCTGCTGCACTTTTCCGAAGCAGAACTGGACGAAATCATTACCGCAGCGGTTGCCAATGCCAAAGCAGCCCGTGACAGCGCCCATGCAGAGCATCCCAGATGGGTTGCTCTGGACATCGGACCCACCGGACGGCTGCTGAAGCCCTATGGTGACTTCGATTTTGAAGAAGCTGTAGCTGTTTTTGCCCATACGGTAAAGCTGGGGGTGCGCTGCGGTGTGGATCTGATCATGATTGAAACCATGAACGACTCCTACGAAACCAAAGCAGCGCTGCTGGCCGCCAAAGAAAACTGTGATCTTCCTGTTATCGTCTCCAATGCATACGGAGAAGACGGCAAGCTGATGACCGGTGCTTCTCCTTCTGCCATGACAGCTATGCTGGAGGGGATGGGTGCGGATATCATTGGCGTCAACTGTTCTCTCGGGCCGAAAGCCATGCTGCCCATCGTGGAGGAATATCTTCGCTGTGCTTCCATCCCGGTACTGGCCAAACCCAACGCCGGACTGCCGAAAATGGTGGACGGAAAAACGGTGTTTGATGTGAACCCGGACGAATTTGCCGCTGTAATGGCAGAGATGGTGAAAAAAGGACTCCGTGCAGCCGGCGGCTGCTGCGGGACTACCCCTGCCCATATCCGTGCCATGACTGAAACCCTGCAAAATCTGCCTGTGGTTCCGGTGGAAGATAAAAACCGGACTGTTGTTTCCTCCTACACCCACGCCGTAGTCTTCGGGGACTCTCCCATTCTTATCGGCGAACGGATCAATCCCACCGGCAAAAAACGGTTCAAAGAAGCGCTTCGTGAAAACGACATCGGCTATATTCTGAATGAAGGAATCCGTCAGCAGGAAAAAGGCGCGCATATTCTGGACGTAAACGTAGGTCTGCCGGAAATTGATGAACCGGCGCTGCTGGAAAGTGTTACCTGTGAACTGCAGGCTATTCTGGATCTGCCGCTGCAGATTGACACCACCGATCCTGTCGCCATGGAACGGGCACTGCGCCGGGTCAACGGGAAAGCCCTGATTAACTCTGTAAACGGCAAGGAAGAAAGCATGCGGACGATTTTTCCGCTGCAGAAAAAATATGGCGGTGTGGCAGTTGCTCTGACACTGGACGAAAACGGAATTCCGGAAACGGCGGAAGGCCGGACTGCCATTGCCGAAAAGATTCTTGCTGTCGCTGCAGAATACGGAATTGCCCAAAAAGATATCATTTTCGATACACTGGCCATGGCCATCAGTGCGGATCCGGGCGCGGCACAAGCTACACTTGGTGCGCTGCGAACCATCCGGCATACGCTTGGCTGCCACACTTCTCTTGGAGTATCCAACATTTCCTTCGGTCTGCCGGACAGAAGCGGTATCAACAGTACCTTCTTTGCACTGGCACTGGAGAACGGTCTTTCCGCGGCCATCATGAATCCCGATTCCGTGGATATGATGAAAACCTATTACGCCTATCGTGCTCTGCACGGCATGGATGACCACTGCGCCGATTATATTGCGTTTGCTTCCACTGTGGTTCCCGCAGTACCGGCTGCAGCTGCCGCAGGGTCTGTCCCCGCTGCTCCTGCTCCCGAGGAAAGCCGCTCCGCCCTTCAGAAAGCCATTGTACGGGGTCTGGGCACCCAGGCAGCAGAGGCAACCGGCGAACTGCTGCTCACAACGGAACCACTGTCCATTGTATCGGACGAGATTATTCCGGCGCTGGATCTGGTCGGCAAGGGATTCGAGGAAAAAACAGTGTATCTGCCACAGCTGCTGATGAGTGCAGAAGCAGCACGGAGTGCTTTTGAAGTGATCAAAAACTTCATGCTGTCCTCCAGAGGAGAAACCACTGCCCGCTATCCCGTGGTGATTGCCACCGTGCACGGAGACATTCACGACATCGGGAAAAATATCGTGAAACTGCTGTTGGAAAACTATGGTTTTGCAGTCACAGACCTGGGCAAGGATGTTCCGCCGGCAGAGATAGCAGACACGGTTGTAAGACTGCATGCCCCGCTTTGCGGACTGAGCGCACTGATGACCACTACCGTTCCCGCTATGGAAGAAACCATTGCCCTGCTCCGCGACAAAGCGCCCTGGTGTAAAATTGTAGTCGGCGGCGCTGTATTGACCAAAGAATATGCAGATCGAATCGGCGCTGACAAATATGCCAAAGATGCCATGGAAACAGTACGGTATGCCGAAACGCTTCTGTAAGCATCCGGGCAATCCATTATTTACAGTTCATTCATAATTTGTTCGGCTCTCTATGTTAGAATATATACAGTATTTCCCATAATTACAGGATTCATATGGAGGATCTTTTATGAAACGCATTCTTGCTCTTTTGCTTGCAGGATGGATGATTGCTTCTTTTACATCCTGCGGCGGTACCGGAGAAACAACGGAAACCGAAGGTACTGCAGAAACAGTGGAAACCGAAACCGAAACGGAAACCGAACCCACAGCCCTTGAACAGCTGGAAGTCAAAGACATGGGCGGCGCAAACTATCATATTTTTGATATGAATGCTTCCGCCGGACTGCAGGTCAACATTCCCGGTGACGAACTGACCGGCGAACTGGTCAACGACGCCATGATCAACCGGGACAGTTACATTGAAGACACCTACAATGTGGTTCTGGACTATACAACAACCACCAACGGTGAAGGTGTCAACGCCCTGAAAAAGCTGGTGCAGGCAGGGGATCCCATGTACAATCTGGCCATCTCCACCATCTTTGACCTTGCCAACATGGTAAACGGACAGTTCCTCTACAATATGCTGGATCTGCCCTATATGGAACTGGATCAGAAGTGGTACAGCCCTCTGATGGCGGAAAGCCTTTCTCTGGGCGGCGCCATGTATGTTACCGCTTCCGACCTTGTCCCTTCCGTATACCAGGCACCCTGCTGTATGTTCCTGAATCTGAAACTCTATGACGATTACGGCATTGATACGGACATTTATCAGCTGGTTATCGACGGCAAATGGACGCTGGATGAATTGATCTACATCCAGAAGGACATTGACCGCGACCTGGACAATGACGGCGTGTGGAAAGCTACCGAAGACTTCTTCGGCGTAGGTCTGCAGCCCACTGCCGAAACCGCCACCGCTTTCCTGGCCAGTGCCGATGCCTCCTTCTGCATCAAAGATGGAGACACCCTGACTCTGGAAGTCAATGAACGTGCCATCAGCATTATGGAAAAGCTGGCGTCCTTCTGTCTGGATATCAAGTGGAGCAACATCAACGATGTTATCAACGACTGCTTCAAGGTGGACAAGGCGCTGTTCCTGCAGCATAAGCTGGAATCTGCCGGTGTTCATCTGCGGGATATGGAAAGCGACTATCTGGTACTGCCAACCCCCAAAGCAGATGAAGAGCAGGATCACTACATCTCTATGGTATCCGGTTACTGCACAAGCTTTATCGGTATTCCCGCTACCGCAGAACCGGAAGTAACCGGTTACATCACCGAAGCGCTGGCAAGATATTCCAACGACAATATGCGCGCCCTGGCCTTTGACATGGTTTATAAGGAAAAGACCAGCCGCGATCCCCGTACTTCTGAAGTTCTGGACACCCTGTTCGACAATCTGTACATCGACTTCGGTATCCTGTATAACTTCGGCGGCATCAATGATGTAGCTACCCAGGCCATGTTCCAGGATGCGCCTATCGCCTCCTCTGTGGAAAGAAAGCGTGCCAGCATCGAAAAGGCCATCGAAAAGCAGATCGAAGCATGGGTACAGGAATAAGCATATAAGTTCTCCCATGCTGTAACTGAAAAACAAACGGCTTCCGGTATCGCAGGATCAATCCTTTCCTGCTCCGGAAGCCATTTTATTATGTTTTTATTTATGCCAGGCACACATCCGCATAAACCGGCGAATGGTCTGTAGCGTCCAGAGCGTTCTGGTCTTCCACCACTGTATATCCGGCTGTCTGAAATCCTTCACCGAGTGCAATGATATGGTCAATGGATCCTGTATGGGATTTTTCAGTGGTTTTACCGTGGTATTTTCCGTCTTCTCCTTTTACAGGGTCTCCATGGTGCGAACCGATATCGGTTTTCTCTTCTGCCATATCCCACAGATGACGGATATGGTTTCCTGCATACACCGTAAACACACCGCTGGATACCAGTGTATTCATATCTCCGAAAGCAAACACGGGACAGTGCCAGCGCCGGTGGATTTCCTGCATCAGGGATGACAGCTGTACAGCGTTTTCCACCCGGATTTCATCATGTTCCGGGCCGCTCTTCCACCAGAAATGGGTATTGCACACAGCAAAAAGCTTCTCATCGTCCCGCAGCATCGCCCAGGTGATGGCTTTGGAAACATCCGGGGTGTTTGCCAGATACTCGTACCCTTTCGCCAGCAGCTTCATATGCTTTTTATACAGAAGCGGAACATAATTGCTGCTGCCTGTCAGTTCTGTTCCCACCGGAATATATTCGTCCGACAATGCCTCAAACAGGCCGCTGCCGTACCAGCCGGGGGTAATTTCCTGCAGTCCCAGAATATCCGGACTGTACTTCCTGTAGACGGAGAGAATCTGATCCTTCCGCACATCCACCGGATTTCCGAAATAATCGCCCCAGATATTGCTTGTCATGATCCGCATACGCTGCCGTTCTCCTCTCAATCCAGTTTTGTCCAGTCAAACTGTACCACAGGAAATACTTTTTCCACCATCAGACGGGCATACACTTCTGCCGCCTCCGCCGGAGAATGCACTTCCTCCACCAGATCCGCCATATGCAGCCGACCCATGGATGTCAGCTTCAAAAGGGCAGCGATATCGTCTCTGGTAGTCCACCAGCCGGGATGGGATTCTGTATCCGGACGGGCCAGCGTATGGGCACCGATCAGAGTAATCCCGGGACCATGTACCTTACGGTAGTAGTCAATGGTGAAATCCGATTCACGGGTACAGCCCAGCAGCGCCACCCGGCCGAACCGTGCCATGCAGTCCAGCACCTGATCCAGTGCAGTTCCGTTGCCGGTTACTTCAATGGTAGCTTTTACGCCCCCTGTCAGTCTGTGTACCGTATCGACAAAGTCCGGTGCAAAGGGATCCAGCGCATAATCCGCTCCCAGTGTCAGCGCCCGTTCTCTTTTGACAGGAGAAGGATCCACCGCAATGATCGGCACAGCACCGGCCAGCCGCAGCAGTTGTACTGCCACCTGACCCAGCACGCCCTGCCCCATTACGATGGCGGATTCCCCGATTTCCAGACGGGTTTTCCGGATGGCAGCCAGCGGGAATATGCCGATCAGTCCCAGAGCGCCGTCCGAAAAACTTACATTATCCGGCAGGCGGTGGACATTGTTTACATCCCGGATCTGGTACAGGCTGTGAGTTCCCCAGCTTACCGCCACACGGTCTCCCACCTTCACACCGGTTACACCTTCCCCTACCGCTTCCACAATACCGGCAGAGCTGTAACCCAGCCGCCGCGGATAATACTTTGTCATATCCGGAAGGGTTCTGGCTGTGCTGACATTGGGATTTCCAGCCAGATTGGCCCGTTCCGTACCGCTGCTGACTGTGGAGCATACGGTTTTCACCAGCACCTCACCGGCACGCGGCATACCGATTTCTGCTGTCTGCAGTTCTGCAATTCCCGGAGCCGTGAATGTAATATGTCTGTTGGTCATAAATATTCCTCCGTGCAGGATCAGATGTCCTGCGATGCTTCCTGGTCCCGTACTTTCAGAACAACCTTACCGATGTTTTCTCCGGCATACAGCATTTCCTGTGCCCGCTGTGCCTCTGTAATGGGCAAAACAGCATGGATTTTCAGCGGAATTTCACCGGATGTAATCTTCGGCCAGACTTTCTCTGTCAGTTCCGCCAGGATTTCGCCTTTTTCCGCCGGTGTTTTGCTCCGCAGTGTACTGCCGATAAGGTGGATATTTTTGACATATACACTTCTGAAATCCACCGGAGAAATATCGCCGGCCAGCGTGGCAATCACGATCCACCGGCATCCTCTTGCCACATAGGGCAGACTCTCACCAAGCATTTCTCCGCCCAGACAGTCAATGGCAATATCCACCGGATGCCCGGCTGCTTCTTCTTCCCGCAGGGCTTCCGCCAAGGATTCATTTCTGGTATCGATTACCCGGTCTGCCTGCAGATACTGCACCATTTTTGCCTTTTCAGCTCCACGGACAGTGGTAATCACCCGCAGTCCCATGGATTTGGCCAGCGGTACCACTACAGATGCCAGCCCGCTGCCGCCTGCGTGCATGAGCAAAGTTTCCCCTGCTTTGGCACCGCCGATCCGGCACAGGTTCAGATATGCTGTGGCAAAGGCTTCCGGCAGGGCGGCAGCCTCCGTCATGGTCACTCCTTCGGGAATGGGCATACACATACAGGAGGGTACGGTTACATATTGTGCATAACCGCCGCCGCCAAGCAAAGCGCATACCTTATCGCCGTTTTTCCATTTCCCTTCCTTTTCCGCTTCGGGAGAGAGTGCACAGATTACACCGGATACTTCCAGGCCGGGCCATTCGGGACAGCCGGGAGGCGGCGGATATTTTCCTTCTCTCTGCAGCAGATCCGCCCGGTTCAGGGCAGCGGCATATACTTCTATACAGACTTCCCCGGCAGCAGGAACCGGATCCGGCACATCCTGCCACAGAAGGCTTTTATCTTTCTGAATTACAATCGCTTTCATAAGGGCATTCTCCTTTGTGCCAAGCGTATTCTCTTACTTTGTCAGTTCCACAAATACGCCTTCACCGCAGGCCAGTGTAAAACCGATCGATCCGGCTCCGTCAGCGGTCAGAGTTATCTTTTCCCCCTTCTGATACAGGACGGCACCTGTGTAGCCGTTTTCCAGCTGTACAGTTACCTGAATATCTTCAGAACCGGTACCGGGATCAGCAGTATTCACACACACAAATGCTTTTCCGTCCCCTTCTTTTGCTTCAAAACCGCCCATCAGCAGGGCATTGTCGTCAGTGACGGTAATTTTACCGATAGCATCAAAGCCGGCATACTGGTTGTCAAAGTAGAAATACTTCGGGGCATTCTGCATATTCACACCCCAGCAGCCCAGATGTCTGTACTGGATGAAAGCATCACCCATGGCGGCCAGTTCCCGGTTGACTTTCTGGGCACCGTACCACCGTTCGGTTTTCTGGTTATCTCTGTCGATCAAAGCGTTCTTAAAACTTTCCGTACTGGAATTCGGTGTACGATAGGTGAAATATTCAATATTGGAGGCGCCGAATGCCAGGGCGTTGTATGCCTGCCAGCGCATTTCCGGTTCAATGGGGGTACGCTTGCTGGTGGCAAAGCTGACGGTCTGGATGTACACGGCGAAGGGAACGTTATTTTCTCTGCAGGCAGTGGAGAATACATCCAGATTCACGAAATAGTTGTCGATGATCTTATTGCCCACATTCAGAGGATAGGTGTCAAAAGAGGCATACCCGGGATTCAGTGTATCAAAGAACAGATCCACATATTCCTGATAGGTTTCCACCTTCATCTGGTCGGCATTTGCATAATTAGGGAACAGGTTCACATAGGGCACTTTACCCGGATGGGCGGCGGCATAGATATCCTGCATGGTTTTCAGATCGTTGTACATGGTTGCATTGGGCTCGTCCTTGAGAAGATGTCCCCATACAACGGAAGAATCCATATATTCGTCTTCTATATCACGGAACTGGTTTCCGTCTGCCTGCCACTGTTCCAGCGCCAGACTCCAGTGGTACCAGAGGCCCCGGAGTTCATACTTGGCCATCCATTTGGCAAGGTTATGGAACTGGGCATCGTCATCGGGCTTTACCAGAATGATCTGGTTGTAGCCGCATTCCGCGATTTCAGCAATCTGCGTTTCTTCAGTCATGTCGGGCGCACCAATGGTCCATGCAGCCAGAATCAGCCGAGAGGCAGGTTCATCTTCCACCGGATCGGTGATTCTGCGGATCGGCTTGTCAATGGCAAGTACACCGCCACCTGGAATGGCATTTTCAATTTCCGTTATCAGCGCATCCAGTGCCGCCCAGTCGTTCCAGACATCCTGACCTTCTACGATCAACCCGTCTGCGGAGGGAATCAGAGCATAGCTGAAATTCCCGCCTGCCTGCACCTCGGCATCCAGACGGCGGCCTACATGGATGGCAAGACCGTCATAAATGGGGGCTTCTCTCTGGACAGGAACCCGGGTACCGCAGGCATTGAAAATCAGATCAGAAAGAACCTGCAGGTCATCTATCATGTAATCACTGTAGGTGTTGCTGTGGAGAATATAGTCGTATTCTTCCACGGATACACCGGCGATGGTGATATCTTCCATGGGGAAAGCATGCTCTTCACGGACATCTACTTCCACAGGCACACTGCTCAGACGGGTAAGATCTTCCGTAAATACCGCCAGCAGTGCATCCACAGCCGCATCCACATAACCGGGACAGGCAGCCAGAATATAGTCTTCTCCATCAGAGGATACCGAATAATTCACCATACCTCTGGCACCATTATTCAGCGCTTCCACAGCGGCAATGGATTCGTTCCGGTTGGTATCCCCGAACAGGATTTCATTGGGATACCGGTGTTCTTCCACATTTTCGCCCCGCTTGACCCAGTCGGTAACCAGCTGCACCTCTATGCCGTATTCCTTTAATGTGTTGCGCAGACGAACAGCCCCGTCGGTTTCTTCCTGAGAAGAACTGTCTCCGCGGACAAGGGTATAGATGCTCTGTACCGTTTCCTTATTGTCTTCGGTTTCCCGCGTTTCCGTTCCGGTATTTTCGCATCCCGCCAGTGCGGCAGCAAGCATTGCCAGTGTCAGGAAAAAGGGAATCAATCTTTTCATAATCACACTTCCTTATACAAAATCTGCTGGTATAATAGTATCATGCCTTGTAGGATTTGTCAAGAGATTCCAGTACCGCACAGGAAAGAAATCTCTCAAATCTCCTGTATGGAACAGCGATTTTCCTTGACAAAAAACCGATTCTGTGATACGATGATTTCATAACGGAACATCCCACAAAAAGCGAAGGAACAGATGGTTATGACAGCAAAACCAGTTCTGCGTTTCCGGCCTGACAGCCATTTCCGGATCCTGATTTCTTTGAAGGCGGTGACCGGTACTATATCCGTGACCGGAATTAGGCATAGTCCAAAAACAAACAGGAATAAAAAATCTGTACAAAGACGAGGTACATATCATGAATAAAGAACGTTTTGAATGGATTCACAGCTGGTGCGATTATACCGAACGGAATGACCTGCCCAGAGTCCTTCTGATCGGGGATTCCATCACCCATGGGTATCAGACAAAAGTCCGTCAGCGGCTGGAAGGCAAGTACCTGGTTGACTATATTGCCACCTCCTATTCTGTGGACTGCGTGTTCTACAACCAGCTGATCGCCGCATTTGCCGCAGACAGCAAGTATGATGTGATTCACTTCAACCACGGACTCCACGGCGGACACATGACCACCGAAGTATACACCTCCGGTATGGATGCACTGACCGCCAGTCTGTCCCGGATCGGCAAGGTCATTCTGGTTACCAGCACCAAAACTTACAATCCCGGAACGGAAGAACCCACCGCGTTCCACGAAAAAGTACTGGAACGGAATGCTGCTCTTCTGCCTCTGGCTGAAAAATACGGATGTGCTGTCAACGACCTGTACGCTGTATCTGCTTCACTGCCCATTTCTGCTTACAGCCCCGACGGAACCCACTTTGCCGATGCAGGTTACGATGCGCTGGCCGATCAGGTAGCGGCATCTATCCTGAATCTGAAATAAGGACTATCCCCATGACCAAACCAACATTACATTTCCGCCCGGACGGTACCTTCCGTGTGCTCATGGTTTCCGATATTCACGGCGGTGTGGGCTACAACCGGGAACAGACTGTAGAAGCCCTGCAGGCACTGGTGGATACAGCCCGACCCGATCTGGTTTTCTTCGGCGGTGATACAGCCGGTCCGGGGGTCATTCACATTGAAAACGCCGGTCAGCTCCGGGAAATGCTTACCGGTCTTGCTTCTCCCATGGAGAATGCCGGGATACCCTGGGCTCATGTTTTCGGCAACCACGATGACAACTACGGTCTTTCCAATGCCGAAGCCGAAACTGTGTACGAATCCTTTCCTCACTGCATTTCACAGGCAGGGCCGGAGGATGTCGATGGAACCGGCAATTATGTCCTTCCGGTATATGACGGTGCCAGAATCGCCTTCAACCTCTGGGCACTGGATTCCCACAGCGGCATGAGCGAATTCTGCCGTGACTTCGGTCTGCCGGGTGACACAAGGTTCCATACACCCCTGTCCGGCACCGGATCCGGGTATGACACCGTGCATTTCAACCAGATTATGTGGTACTGGCAGACCAGCTGTGCCATGGAAAAGGAAAACGGCGCAAAAATCCCGGCGCTGATGTTCATGCATATACCCCTGCCGGAACACGCGCTGTGTACTCTGTACCGTGACCGGTGTCATTTTGACGGAGGTCAGCTGGAAGATGTGGCCTGTACGTCCCTCAATTCCGGTCTGTTTTCCGCCTGTCTGCAGAGAGGTGACGTGAAAGGCATCTTCTGCGGACACGACCATGTCAACGACTTCACTGCCGAATACTGCGGTATTATGCTGGGGTACGACGGATTTCTCAGTTACCATGCCTGTCACCGGAACGAAATCCGAGGCGGCCGGGTGATGGATCTGCACACCGACGGTACCTTTACTACAAAAATGCTCAGAATCCGGGATATTCTCGGGGAAAAGGGGGACTCCATACCTTGAAGAAACAAGTATTTTTCCTGCTGCTCTGTGCCGCACTTCTGCTGACCGGCTGCAACAGCGGTGACCCTGCAGAATCTGCAGAGACCGAAACGGAAACCGTTGAAACCGAAGAAACGTCTGCGGAAACCAAGCCTGCCGAAGAAATTGACGGATACGATGACAGCTATGCCTATATTTTCGCAGACATGGAGGACGCCTCCGTTTGGATCAGTTCTCAGGCGGATGTATCCTATGAATTCGGTACTCTGAAAATGACTCCCACCGGCCATGACCCCATTTTGACCTGTACCTTCAGCGGGGACGATCAGTTTTCCGCCGACGAATACGGCTATGTGGCCTATCGCTACAAAGCAAAATGTACCCTGAACAGGGGCGTGTTCTTTGTCTCGTCCACCAACCATCCATCCTTCCACGACGATGGGCTGACTTTTTTTGATGTAAACACCACCGGCGAATGGACAAATGTGATTCAGCCCATGTCCTCCAATGCTTTCTGGAAAGACACCATCACCGCTTTCCGCATCGATCCTATCAACGGCGGCGAGTGGGACGAAGGATCGGTCATCTGGATGGACAGAGTGGGATTCTTCAAGTCCTACAAGGAAGCCCAGGCCTTTCTGAAGGAAGGCAAGGAAACCGAACCGACTGCCACCGCTGTGACGATCCGGGACGGTATGACCAAGGTGTTTACGCCCAAGGGACGGCTCCAGCCTGATTATATCGCCGCCGATTATCTGCCTGATGACCCTGCTGCCCCCGGCGAGGGCAATGTGGTTACGGTGGAAGCAGACGGTGTGAAGCGTGTTATTCCCGTTTCCTATGAAAACTCCGTTGGTTTCCTTTCCTACATGGCGGAAATGCCCGGTTCCTACAGCGTAGAAACGGTCAGCCTGCCCCAGAATTTCGTTTTCCCGGATTTTGTGAATGCGGAAGACGCTGCTTTCTGTATTCTCAGAGGGATTCTCACAAACGAAGACTGTGCTGCGGAAGCAGTAACCAGAGGTCAGTTTGCCGCCGCTCTGCAGAATACTCTGCTGGTTCCCATGAACCATATCCTGTTCGGCCCCCAGAATGCGGATGATCCCATCACCATGGCGGATGCCGCAGAAATGGTTGGTACCTATCTGGAACTGCTGGGCGCGGCTCCGTATGCCGATTCCGCCTATTATCCCACCGACTGCACTCTGACAGACGCCGGGAAGCTGGCCTGCGGGTGCGGTGTGGTTCCTGTAACCGACGGCAAGCTCTCCCCTGATGCCACCATGAACGGTGGGGAACTGGCTTCCCTGATGCGCCGTCTGGTACTGGCCGTACTGGATCAGCCCATTCTGCCCTCCAACATCGACACGGACGAAAAAATACGCATCGGCGGCTGGTCCAATTTCACCTGGGCCATCGGCGAAGAGGATATCAAAACCTTTGCGGATGCCGGACTGAACCTGATGATCTCCACCGGCGATATCGAACGGCAGGGTACCCTCCAGACCGCGCTGAATGCGTCCGCCAAGTATGGTGTGGAAATCCTGCGGTACAACTACTCTCCCTGGAACTTTGATCCCGCAAGTCCTGCCGCCATTCCCACCACCTGCTTTGAGTATTTCGATGCACCGGCGTATCTGGGCAACTTCATCTTTGACGAACCTGGCACGGATCACTACCCCATGATGGCAGCTCTGACAGAATTCTACAACAAGACCATGCCCGGCAAGCTGTGCTACTACAACCTGCTGCCTCTGTATGCCAATGCGGCCCAGCTCAAGTTCGGCGCCAATGCGGCAGCCATTGAATATTACGATGCCGACCCGGATCTGTACAAAAAGTATGTGGAAGCCTATGCCGAACAGATCCCCGGGGACTATATGTGCGTGGACATCTACCCCAACCGGGTTTCCGGCGGCAAAAAGTCCACCTATAATGAATATCTGAAGAACATGGACATCTTCGCCACCGCCTGCCGCAAGTATGACAGAGACTTCTGGCTGTACGTGCAGACCACAGGCCTTGACGGCACCAGAGTCCCCGACTACTTCGATATGCGCTGGCAGATGTACATCGGTCTATCCTTCGGCGTGAACACCTTCCTCCACTTCACCTACGGTACCGCAAACCATGACTGGACGGAATCCATGGTGACCGGCGGCGAACCCACCAGTGTATACTACGCCGCCCAGAAGGCCAATCTGGAAATCATGGCGCTCTCGGACGACTATGTACAGTATGAAAACCTGGGTGCGTTCACCCACAAGGCAAGCCGCTGCGAATACGCCCGGTTTGAGAACGAATACAAAGACTTCGGCGTAATCTCTTCCATCGAATCGGAAGACCCGCTTCTGTTCGGCTGCTTCGAAGCGGAAGACGGCGAAGGATATGCCTTTACCGTCGTGAATCTGTACGACCTGCACCGGGAAAAAGGCGCTTCCCTGTCCTTCACTCTGGACGGTGACTATGAAGTGACCGCATGGATCCGCGGGGAAAAGGTTACTCTGACACCCACGGACGGCAAGTATTCTCTGGATCTGGAATGCGCTGAAGGCGTATTCGTCACCATCCGGTAATCTGATTTCAAAATAATACAGGAAAAGCCTTACGATACCGTGCTGCCACGATGTCGTAAGGCTTTCTGTATGTTATTTCTGTGCTTCCAGCGCGATTTCTCTGTCCAGAATTTCCGCCGCTGTCCGGACAAATCGTACACAGGGACGTTCTTTATAGTACTGCTCTGTCCGCGGTTCCGGAATGGGGGAGGAGTCTTTTTTCAGAGAAGCAATCAGTTCCCGACAGATAATGGTGTTGTGTTCTTTCCGGAATGCCTCTGCCAGATGCTGAATCCGAGTGTAGTGTGCCGCTTTGCTGCCGTCCTCGCCCGTGTCGCTGTATCCCCATAGGATCCCGGCGATCATGAACATGGACGATACGGTACCGCAGACTTCCCTGAGCCTGCCCATACCGCCGCCGAAAGAGGAAGAAAGCCGCATGGCTGCTTCAAACTCCATACCGGTCACGTCACAGAAAGCGCCGAACACCGACTGGGCGCAGTTGTACCCGGAGAGAAACAGCTCCGCCGCCCGGTCTGCGTGAGAAATGATTTCCATATATTATACCTCGTTTGTCTTTTGTTTTTTGCGCGTCATGAACAGTGCCAGAGCCAGTCCGCACAGCCCGCCCGTAAATTTCCCAACAATCATGGGAAGTACCATCTCCGGCATGAATGCGCTGCAGAACGCCATATGGTCGCCAAGCAAATAGCCGGCGCTGACCAAAAAGGCAAAGTTCAGAATCTTTCCCCGTTCGTCCATATCCCGGATCAGACCGATGGTGGGAACGGCGTTGGCAATCGTTGTCAGCAGTCCCAGTGTGGAAGTTTCGTTCACCTGCAGCAGGCTGCCCAGTTTTTTGAAGGGTTTTGACAGCAGGCGGGACAGCAGCGTAACCATCACATAAGCGCCCGGCAGTACCAGTACAATGTTGACCACCAGATCCATGGCTTCCCGGATGTCACCCAGTCCCGGCAGAATCACAAATCCGGTGAGGGTCTGTCCGATAGCCAGTGCTGCTGCCAGAGCGGATACGGCCGCAATGACCTTGCCGAACAGCAGAAACGCTTTGGTAATCCCTTCCGGAACCAGCCAGAGCAGCAGGGCTATCACCAGCGAGATCACAATCACCGGCAGCAGGTGACACAGCGTCACAAGAACACCGTATCCGGCTGTCAGTCCGCCAAAGAAACAACCTGCCGGAATGGCAATAAAGCCGCATAGGATTCCCTTGGACATGGCTCTCCGGTCTTCCTTCGGAACAATACCCAGTGCCACGGGAATATTGAATACGATATTGGCGCCCATCATGCTGCCGAGAATCATTCCGCCCAGTCCCGCGCCCTCCGGGGTTGCTGCAAGACTCTGGGCAAGAGGCAGACCACCCATGTCACAGGCAAGAAAAATCCCTGCAAGCATGGCAGGATCGATACCAAGAGCAGTACAGACCGGCGTAAGCACCGGTCCGAGAAAGGCTTCCAGATAGGGCAGCAGCACCAGCACACCGGTCATGGTCACGGCCAGCGAACCGAAGGCTCGGAAACCTTCCAGAAACTGCTCACCCAGCCCGAAACGGTTGCCGAAAATATGGTCAAGAACACCGACAAACATGAAAAGCACCATGCAGGCGGTGAGAATATCAGGAAAAGTCATCTTCATTCCTCAGACAGAAAATTTTGTCGTTCCTATTATACCGCATTCCGCCGGTTTCGTCAATCGGACAGACAGAAAAACCGCCGCAGCTTCCCTGGAAACCACAGCGGAAAGAATTATGCTTCTATTTTGTCTTTTTTCAGCAGTTTTTTGATCAGCAGAGGCAGATACGCCACAACCAGACCGCAGATGATGGCAACCACCAGGTCAAAGACCACAGTCAGTACAAAAGTCAGCACCAGAACCAGAATGTCGTGGAAACCGGAGGTTTTGCAGATGTGTACAAATTCCCGCCATTCGCTCATGTTGTAGGCTACGATGAACAGCACGGCGGCAATGATGGGCATGGGAATCCAGGCGGCATAGGGCATCAGCAGTACCAGAACCAGCAGAAGCACCAGTGCGTGTACAATCCCGGCAACAGGCGTACGGCCGCCGTTCTTTACATTGGCAGCGGTACGGGCAATGGCACCGGTAGCGGGAATCCCGCCGAACAGACCGGAAGCAATGTTGCCAAGTCCCTGTGCGATCAGCTCGGTGTTGGAGTTGTGCTTGTCCCCAATCATGCCGTCGGACACCACGCAGGACAGCAGGGATTCAATCCCGGCCAGAATGGCGATGGTGAAAGCGCTGGACACCAGGGGACCAACGGAAACGCCTTCAAAGGAAGGCAGGGAGAGCGCAGGCAGAGAACGGGAGATGGTGTACAGATCACCGATGGTGTTTACTTCCATACCGACAAGCTTGACCACCAGCACACCCACCACAACGGCAATCAGAGAACCGGGAATCTTCTTGGAAACCCTGGGCCACAGGATCAGAATGGCAAGTCCGATCAGCCCTACCACCAGCGCCTGCCAGTTCAGCGTACCGATGGAGGCTGCCACGGCTTCCAGTTTTTCCATAGTTTCGATAGCGTGCGTACCTTCCGGATAGGTCAGGCCGAGGAAATCCTTGATCTGGCCGACTACGATGGTAATGGCAATCCCGGAGGTGAATCCGGTAGTAATGGTGTGGGGAATGTACTTGATGAGAGAACCGACACGGCAGATACCCATCAGAATCAGCATCACCCCGGCCATCAGCGTGGCAATCACCAGACCGCTTATACCATGCTGGGCAACAATTCCGGCAACGATGGTGGCAAAGGCCGCAGTAGGCCCGGAAATATTCACGGCACTGCCGCCGAACAGGGCGATTACGAATCCGGCAACAATGGCGGTATACAGCCCCTTTTCGGGAGACACGCCGGATGCAATGGCCAGCGCAATAGACAGAGGCAGGGCAATAATGGCAACGATCAGCCCGGCAACAAGGTCACTCGCCAGCTGTTTGCCGGAATAGGTTTTCATGGTGTCGATAATTTTGGGTCTGAAAATGTTCATACAAAAGCAGGCAGCCGTAATTTGTTTCCGACGCCTGTATAACCTCCGGATCGCAGAATTTTTTGTGAGAGCCAGACCATATTATACACCTTTTCCCACGGTCATGCAATGCATGGAGATGCAGAAATATCCCGGTTTATCGGTGAAAATCTTGTCGAATATGGTACTTCTGTATGGCTGCCCGGGAAAAAGAAAACCACCTGCGTTTTTAGACACAGATGGTTTTGGAAATCATATGTTTTCAGTGGTTTGTAACGGCTTCTACCAGCGCGGCAATGGCAGCTTCCGCAGGGGCTTTTTTGGATTCCAGCGTAGACATCAGCTTGTCGGGACCGTTGATGGCAACCCAGCCGGGTACATTGAACACATCGCCCAGCAGATACATATTGCCCAGGTCGAAAATACGGGAAGCGAAGATTAAATCCAGCATGGCGGCGGATTCTTCATCGCGCACCGCCTTGCCCTGCAGGGTGATTTCATAGTAGGCGGGGGTCAGCGTGTACAGAGATTCTGCGGACAGCGCTTCGATGATGATACCGGTACGTTCCGGGTTGGATGCTGTGATCGGTACGGACAGCAGAGAAGTACACCACATGCTGACAGGGCTGTAATATTCAGCCTGTGCTTCGTCATACTTGGGCATGGGCAGAACGCCGAAGTCAGCTTCCATTTCACGGAACAGGGTTACACGGTTCATACCGGCGCAGGAGAACAGCACACGGCCTTCAGAGAATGCCTTGTCCATGCATTCAGCCCAGACATCGGTATACTGGCTGCGCAGGGTACCGTAGTCGACGTTCAGACACAGGTCAAAGTTCCCGTTGATGGCGTTGCCCTTGTGGAAAGCGTCCACATACTTTTCCGTACCGGCAACCAGTACCGGCAGGTCGTTTTCATCTTTTTCAAAGTTGGAAATACCGGCACCCATCATATAGAAGATGGAGTTGGTAGCTTCCCCTGAGGCGCCCCACTGGTCGAATTCGTTGTGAACCCCGTCACCATTCAGGTCGATGGAAGCATCTTCCATGAAGGAAAGCATGACGTCCATGGTCCATTTCCCTTCGTTGACCATTGTGTACAGATCGGGAATCTGCAGGTCGGTGGCCAGATTCTTGTTGAACTGGATACACCAGGTTGCATTGTTGTCCATGATATTCAGTTCACCGGAGGTTACCGGCAGTTTACCGGCAATGGACAGTGTCTTGTTGGCATTCTGGTCATACCAGGGCTTTGTCAGATCCATGTAGGGAAGGGTCTGCAGATCCAGCAGAAATCCGGCTGTGATCAGGGGGGTTGTATCGCTGCCGTTCAGGATCAGATCATACGCATCTTCACCGGCCTGGATCGCATTCTGCGCCAGAGGTGTACAGTTGACACTTGTGCCCCACAGCTCAACAATCTCAAAGTTGTACTTTTCTGTAACGACGGCATTCCGGTTGAATACGGCATCGTTGATGGGCTCCCCTGTCAGTTCTTCCGCATATACATCTTTGGAACACCAGTGGGTGTTGAACTGGCCTTTGGTCAGCACCTGGAACTGATGGCCGGCAAAATCCCGATCGGGCAGATTGGTAGGAATTCTGTCGTTTTCCGTCTCGGCGACAGTTTCGGTGTCTGCATTCTCGGCGGCGGTGGTGTCTGCTTCTTCGGTCTGGCCGCAGGATGCCAGAGAACCAAGCATCAGGGCTGCCAGAAGACTGGTAAAAATACGTTTTTTCATGGCATTTCTCTCGTTTCTGTGATTTTAATATGGCAAAGTTATATCATAAAAACTATGGTTTGTCAATAGAAGACTCATAAAAAAGAAAGATGCATGGGAAATTCCATGCACCCTTCCGGTATTGAATATGAAGAAGCTTATCTTGTCTTTCTGGATACAGCGTAGCCTGCTGCGGAAACGATGGCAGCAACAGCGGCAATTACGCCTGCATCAAAAGTCTGGGGAGCAGCGGATTCTTCAACGATTTCTTCCACAACAGGAGCGGCAGCCATAGTCAGAGAAATGGAACACATATCCTGAGCTTTCCATGCCTGACCGTTGCTGTTGTCGGTACGCATGCAGGTGTCACCGTTGGTGCCGTCAGGACCGTCAACGTCGTTTACCATAGCCAGCCACAGACCGATGGTCAGACCTTCTTCTGCATCCAGATAGGTCAGATCATACAGGGGAGCGCCATCACCGGAACGGCCAACACCGTTTACGAAGATGTAATCTACCCAGGGAATAGCCAGTTCTGCACAGTAGTTGATGCCGTCAGCAGAGTAAGCCTTGGAATAGCCGGGGATTTCAGCAGTGATGTCCTTAGCCTGTTCGCCGTCTACAGTAGAACGGAAAGCGTCGCCGCGAACCTGAACCTGCTTGTCAGCGGTGAAGCCTACGCCCAGAATGATGGGATGGCAGTCAGCCAGTTCGTATTCGGGGTTGAAACCAATCTGTACCATGTCACCGGCACGGAACCAGTCAGCGCCGTCGGGACCGTTCTGAGAAGGAGTGGTGTCACCTTCTACAGTAACGCCTACATACAGGTTGTCAGCGTCCCAGGTGAAGTAGAAGGAATACTTTTCACCGTTGAAGGAACCAACCCAGGAACCGTCAGAGTAATACTTGGAGCCATCTACTACGATAGGAGCGTTGCCGGCATATTCACCTTCGGAAATAACGCCGTCCAGAGTAGTGGGAACGTTTGTGCCGGTGATGTCAAAGTTGAATTCACCGGGGGTTGCCATAGCGGATACGGTGCACATGGCAACAGCAGCAGTGATGCTGAGCAGGGCAGCCAGGATCTTTTTCATGATATTTCTCCTTTTTGTGATAAGAATGTTTTGATCCGCTTTTAATTATAACATTGTTGCCTCTTTTTGTAAACCACACAGATTATCCGCAAAGTGACATATATTATCCTTTTCGGAAATGTGAATTTTGAAATATTATTTATAAATTTCACTGCAAACTATTGCATTTTACCCATGGAATCCTGTATAATGAGGTTGTGATTATAAATTATGACGATATACCGGGAGGGCTACATGCATCTGGAGGAAGAATTCCAACGACTGATCAAACAGCATGATGACATGGAACGGCATACCGTTCTGGCGGAAAATGAAGTATATCCGTTTCTGAAAACCATGCTGCCAATCGAAAAATTTCTGCAGGAACAGTGGGCGCATAATGTGGAGCTGACATGGAATTATGCAGAGAAACAGAATGAACTGAATCGTTTTATCAATATACCGTCGGGGATGAGCATACAGATCAGCCGCCATTTCCGGTATGACTGCAGCAAAATCCATAAGCATCATTATTTTCAGCTGAATTATGTGCTGGAAGGGGAAACTGTTATCCACTGCGGGAATGAGCAGTACACGGTTTTTGCCGGTGATTTTTTTCTGCTGGCACCGGATGTCCCTCACTGTGTGGATTCCTTCGGAGATGATATACTGCTGCTCAAGGTATACATCCGGTACAGCACCTTTGAAAAAACATTTTTCCGCTTTCTGGGTGAGAATAATGTACTGACGGCTTTTTTTCGCCGTGTACTGTATGAAGGAACCGCGCATGATAACTACATCTGTTTTCATACCGGCAACCGTTCCGGGCTGCGGGAGTATATGCTGGAAACCTATCGTCTGTTTATGAACAGAGTGGAGTATCTGGATGTGATCATGGAATGCCGGATCACGGAACTGTTCTGTACCCTTGTGCGGCTGTACATGGAAACGGCCCAGACCAATCTGGAAACGGGAGAATCCGCCGGGATCGGAAAAATTCTGAACTATATCCGAAAGCAGTATGTTTCAGCCACACTGGAGGAAACGGCAGCATGGGCAGGGTATTCTAAAAATTATCTCTGCCGCCTGCTGAAAAAGAGTACAGGAAAAACCTATACGGAACTGCTGAATGCTGTCAGAATGGAAAAAGCCTGTCAGATGCTGGTGCAGACAGAACTGCCTGCCGGGAAGATCGCAGTGACCATCGGGTATGGTACTGTCAAGCATTTTTACCGTGTGTTCCGTGAAATGATCGGTATGACTCCGCAGCAATACCGGAAAAGCCACACTTGTGAACTATAAATGACAAAAGAGCCATCCTGCGGGATAGCTCTTTTTTTCTGCAGATACCTATTACCAACCGTATTTTTCGTAATTGGGTTCCACGACAGTCTTGTTGTAATCGTTGCCGCCGGGGAAGTTGGCGCTCTTGAGAATACCGGGGGTGATGCCCTTTGCCAGCAGATTTTCCACTACGCAGGCGGTGATGTTCCACATGATGTAGTCGGAGGCAATTCCGGAAGCAGCCGCAAAACGGGCTTCGATTCCTTCCACTTCCAGCATGGCTTCTGCGGCAGGCGCGCAGTTGTCCACAGCCAGCGTTACAAATTCATACAGCTTTTTGCCGGAGGGATGCACCGGATCCACCTGGGTGGCGTAAGTCATGCTGGTGAAAGCGATGACGGTGATGCCCCGTTCCATGGCTTCCCATGCCATATCCACAACATGCTGGGTTCTGCCGGATACGGAACTGACTACCAGCACATCTCCGGCCTTCAGGGAATCCCAGTGTTCTTCCTTCTTGAACTGCTTGTAGAAGATGGGGCCGCCGCCGCGGTAGATGAAGTCCATCTGGATGCTGTGGCAGATTTCCGCCAGATAAATCTTACCGCCGTTTGCCACGCTGTCAGCAATGATCTGACCGGCTTTCTGAATGGTTTCTGTCTGGGTATCGCGAACCTTTGCCAGCAGTTCTTCCACTGCCTGCTGATATCTGTGCATTAACATGGGAGTGACTCCTTTATGTAAGTATTTTTCAGTTTTTCCGGATGGCAAAAGTGTATTCCGGATACATTTCCGCAAGGCGTGCTTTATCTGCGCGGTCGAATTTCCCGTGCACCTGCCGCCAGTGCCGGATCATGACGCCCAGGATCGGCTCAAATTCCGGTACGAACAGC
>SVSN01000042.1 GCA_015064285.1 Oscillospiraceae bacterium
TATGCCAAAAAGAGAAAGCCTGTGAACGGCTCTCTCGGCACGATACTGCTGTCCGACGGGGAGCATCCGTCCATGGAAATGCCCGCACGCCGGCTGGAGAGCGAAGGGTATACCCTTGTCCGCATTCCCACAACCGGCGGGGTGCTGGATTCTGCCGCACTGGAACAGGCACTGGCGGAAGCGGTGTCTCCCGTGGTGTTTGCCGGGTTCATGCTGGTGAACAATGAGACGGGGGCTGTTTATGATGTAAAAAACGCATTCCGGCTGGTGAAGGCGAAATATCCGGATGCCCTGTGCCACTGCGATGCGGTGCAGGGATATATGAAGGTGCGATTCACACCCATGACGCTGGGATGCGATACGCTGACGGTCAGTGCCCACAAGATCCGGGGAACCCGGGGGGCCGGTGCACTGTACCTGAAGGCGGATGTGGAAAAGAAAAAGCAGATTGTCCCGGTGCTTCCCGGCGGCGGGCAGGAGTTCGGCTACCGGAGCGGTACGGAGAATCTGTTTGCGCTGGGTGCCTTTGCCTGGGCGGCAGAGGAAGAATACGCCCATTTTACGGAAAACCGTGCAGCGGAAGAATCTCTCCGTCAGCTGCTGGACGAATGCATGATTCCCCTGTACGAAACGGGGGTTAAGGCTCACATTCCCGCAGTACATGTGCCGGGAATTCTGAACATTTCTCTGCCGGGAATCCGGAGCGAGATCATGCTCAATGCGCTGTCGGGCAGAGGCATCTGTGTCTCCGCCGGTTCCGCCTGCTCTGCCCATTCCAAAAAGGAAAGCGCGGCACTCCGTGCGTTTGGTGTGGATCCGGCGGACATGGATCACTCCATCCGGCTCAGCTTCAGCCATGTGAACACGGCGGATGAGGTTCGCCAGGTTTGCGCAGCCCTGCGTGAGGAGCTTGGCAGGCTGGCACGGGTGCGCTGAGCGGGCTCGCTTTTGGGGGATTTTAGTTTTCTTTCTGCTTACAGCGGTGGGGTTGGTACGATGACCATCGTATGGGTGCCCTGTGCGGGCGGCACTCAGAGGACAAGAGGAGAGGACTTCGGCAGTCTCTCCCTTCGGGATTCACCTTCGGTGAACCCGGACCCTCCGAGACCTCCCAACACCCCTCTTTGCCGGGAAGGCAGCCATACAGAAAAATGAAACCCTAAGAAATATCCTATGTAAAAATTCCCAATGCAAAAGAAACGCCATTTGATCCCCCACCCCTGTCAGCATTCAGAAACGCCATATGTGCGAAGCACCTCCGGGGATCAAAGGGGTGAAACCCCTTTGTCGTGGATACATAAGGCCCGCGAAAGGGCCTTATGCGCCGTCTGCGAAGACAAAATACTATAATAAAAAATAAATAATCCCGCAGTCAAGCGAGATAAAACTCCCCAAACCCAAACAGCCAAAGCCAAACACCGCCGCTGTCAGGCAAACAAAAAAGTAAAAGAAACAAACAGCACCCCCAAACACCAGAGAAAAACCAACCAAAAAAGGTATAAAATAAAAAAACATGAAAAAACGAGAAAACCTGCTGCGTTTTGTAGCAGTAGGCGTGCTGTTCTGCGCCGTGTGTGTGATCTACATAGGCCGGCTGATCTACCTGCAGGTCGCAGGCCAGGACTATTACACCATGTCGCTGGGACAGCCCACCACGTATGTGACCCGGCGCGTGCCGATCCAGGCCATCCGGGGCGAAATATACGACCGGAACGGCGAAGCCCTTGTGACCAATCTGTACTCATATGACCTGCAGCTGGAGTACAGCTCCTTCCCGGACACGGAAGCGGAGAAAAATACCATGCTGCTGGGACTTGCGGAAGCCGGAGAACGGCATGACGAGGAACAGACCCCTCTCGGCTCCCTGCCTGTGCAGGTGGACGCCACTTCGGAAGGGCTGCTGGTCTCCTTCCGCGGGGACTTCTTTACCAGCGGCGGCGCCCGGTTCCGTCGTTTCGCTGCCCTGGTGGACGGGATGCACGTGGACTGGGGCACGGAAGACGATGCCGATCCCACCTCCCCGCTGCTGACGGCCGGGATGTATATCCCCTATTCCGGTACGGACAGAGATGTATCGGATGCTGTGGAAAGCCGGATCCGGAACCTTCCTCCTGCGGAACGCTGTGTGCAGGCGCTGCTGGAACGGTACGGACTGCTGACCTATGCCAGCCGCAGCGATACCACGGGAACGCTGACCTATACCCCTGAGGAAACGGCAGTTCTGCTGACCCGCCGGCTGGACATGGAGCTTGCCGACTTCAGTACCGCGGCGCCCTATACGCTGTTTTCCGACATCGCCCTGCCCATGGTTTCCCACGCCGAGGAGGCATGGTATCGGGGAATCCGGATCCACATCAGTGCCTCCAGACAGTATGAATATCCCGGGTATGCCTCCCATATTCTGGGGGAAGTGGGCAAGATCAACCCCGATGAACTGGAATACTATACCGCACAGGGGTACGCCATGGATGCGGTTGTAGGCAAAAGCGGTGTGGAAGCAGCTTTTGAGCCCTATCTCCGGGGCGTAGACGGGGTACTGACCATTACCGAAGACAATTACGGCAACGTGGTAAAAACGGAAGTGACCACGGATCCCATTGCCGGACACAACGTATATCTGACCATTGACATCGGTATGCAGATGGCGGCGGAGATTGCGCTGGCGGAAAACGTACAGCAGATCCGGGACGAAGCGGATCCCGAAAAACCGCTGTCCGGGGAAGATGCGGCAGCCGGTGCACTGGTGGCGGTCAAGGTAGACACGGGGGCGGTGCTGGCCATTGCGTCCTACCCCACCTATAATCTGGCGACCCTCCGGCAGGACATCGGGATTCTGATCAATGATGAAACCAGCCCTATGCTGAACCGGGCACTGCAGAGTGCCTATGCGCCGGGGTCTACTTTCAAGGTTGGCGTGGCGGCGGCGGCGCTGGAAGAAGAAGTGATCGACAAGGACACCATCATCGATGCCCAGGGTACCTATACGGTATACGAAGACTATCAGCCCAGCTGCTGGGTTGTGGGACACGGCGGCGTCCACGGAAAGATCAAGGTAGTGGAAGCCATTCAGGAATCCTGCAACTATTTCTTCTTTGAAGTCGGCAGACTTCTGGGGATTGAAAAGATCGGCGAGCATATGGAACGCTACGGTCTGGGCAAGCCCACCGGCATTGAACTGTACGAAAAAACCGGGATTATGGCAGGGCCGGACTACCGTGATGAAAACGGGCTGGACAAATGGAGCCCCGGCGACACGCTGCAGGCGGCCATCGGCCAGTCAGACAACCTGTTTACCCCGCTGCAGATCTGTATGTATACATCGACTCTGGTGAATCAGGGGGTGCGGTACAGTGCCCATCTGCTGGACCGGGTTTCGGAATACGGCGGGGATGTGCTGTTCAAGGCGGCTCCGGCGGTGCTGGACGAGAACCCCATTTCCGATGAAATCTACGAAATCATCCGGGAAGGCATGAAAAACGTAATGGACAACGGTTCTGCGGCACGTATTTTTGCCGGGTACCCCATTACGGTAGGCGGTAAAACCGGTACGGCGCAGGTTTACTCCACCAAATCGGACAACGCCATCATGACGGCTTTTGCCCCCTACGAAAATCCGGACATCGCGGTAACCTGCGTGATCGAACAGGGTTATTCCGGTACCAAAGCGGGGTATTCCATCCGCGACGTTTTTGACTACTACTTTGGTGTGGGCTGAGTACAGCGGTGGGGTAGGTGCTGGCGTTTGGGAGGAGGAACGCGGCTTTTTGAAAAAAGCCTGGCAAAAACTTTTAAATGGGTTTGTCATGGATGGAGTTTCTGCAATTCCAACAGCACAGCGAAATAGATATCCAAGACCTGAGGAATAGTTGAGCGAGCTCGCAGGGGCCGGCAACCCTGCTCGCCGTAGCCGGTTTTCGATTGCTTGATTTTGTTTGGTGCAGGATTGGTGTTTGGACTGTTTGACGGACGTGTGCTGCGCCTGTTCGGTGGTCTGTATTTCTGGGAATGTTTACTCAATCTCCAACATTATTTGTTTTTCCTTCACGACGTATGAAAGGAGTCTCATCATGCCCGATATTCAGAAAATTCACGAAATCCTGCGGACGCTGTATCCCGATGCGCTCTGTTCTCTTACATGGGACGGGGATCCGTGGCGGCTGCTGGTGATGGGGGTGCTTTCCGCACAGTGCACCGATGAGCGGGTGAACAAGGTCTGTCCGGCTCTGTTTGAACGGTTTCCCACGGTGGCGGACATGGCGTCTGCCGATCCTGCCGAGGTGGGGGAATACATACGCTCCTGCGGCTTCTGGCGGGTCAAGTCGGAGAATCTGGTGCTGGCTGCCGGAAAGATCATGACCGATTTCGGCGGTGAAGTACCGCAGTCCATGGAAGATCTGCTGTCCCTGCCCGGTGTGGGGCGCAAGATCGGCAATCTGGTCAGAGGGGACGCCTACGGCCTGCCGGGCATTGTGGCGGACACCCACTGCATCCGGATAGGCGGCCGGCTGGGGTTCTACCCGGAAACGCTGAAGGACCCGGCCAAGGTGGAAAAGATTATGGACGCCATCGTGCCGAAAGCCGAGCAGAGCGATTACTGCCACAGAATGGTACTGTTCGGGAGGGAATACTGCGACGCCAGACGCCCCCGGTGCGGTGAATGCCCGCTTGCGGCGTTATGTGAGAGAAGTAAGAGGTAAGAGGTAAGAGATAAGAAGTAAGTAACCACTGATTAACTAAATCATGCGATCAAAAACCGGCTACGGCGAGCAGGCTTGGTACCTGCGAGCTCGCTCCACTATTTCTTGTGTCTTGGATATACAATAGTTAGTGGCACATGGAATTGCAGTAACTATATCCTGCAAATACCCATGTTTAAAGTTTTTTGCCAGGCTTTTTTTCAAAAAAGCCGCGTTTCCCTTTTGCGAACAGATTAGTTAATCATCATTGACGTAAGAATAGTCCCTGCGGGACAGAAAAGAAGCAGACTTCGAAAATCCGGTTGATAGTATGTCAGCCGGATTTTTTTGTCAAAAGCGGTGGACAATTCCAGAAGAGCGTGGTATAATGAACCAAACCACACCCCGCAGTGGCGGAAAGGATGATATATTCATATGAAAAAACTGAGAATCGGGATTATCGGTACCGGGTGGATTGCCAACCGGCACATTGATGCGTATAAACATTTTGACGATGTGGAGATCGTAGCGGCGGCGGACATTGTTCCCGGCAAGGCAAGAGAGTTTCTGGATCGGTTCGGCTGTCCGGACGCAGACGCATACGAGACCCACGAAGAACTGTGTGCCAGAGACGACATTGACGCCGTTTCCGTATGCACCTACAACAGCCAGCACGCCGCACCCGCCATCTGTGCCCTGGAGCACGGCAAAGATGTTCTGCTGGAAAAGCCCATGTGCGTAACCATGGACGAAGCCAGAGCCATCCGGGAAGCGGAAGCGCGGACGGGCCATTTTGTAACGGTAGGCTTCCAGCCCCGCTACGGCGCCAACTTCAAGAAGATCAAAGAAGTGGTAGACTCCGGCGTACTGGGCCGGATCTATTATGTAGTGGTAGGCGGCGGCCGGGTCATGGGCATTCCGGGTCACACCTATGTTCAGAAGGACAAAGCGGTTGTGGGCGCTGTAGGCGACATCGGCTGCTACGGGCTGGATCTGGTCATGAGTGCCATGGGCTATCCGAAGCCCCAGACAGTATCCGCTAAGCTGTTTGCCCATTTCGGCGAAACACCCTCCAAATACTGGGACAAAAACGAAATCGGCAAGTTCACGGTAGACGACGACTTTGCCACGGCTCTGATCCGCTGTGAAGGCGATATCATGATCGACTACCGTGCGTCCTGGGCCATGCACATGGACACCACCGGCGACACCATGTTCTTCGGTACCGATGCCGGTCTGAAAGTCAAGGCTCCCGTTGGCTGCTGCTGGGACTCCGAAGCCGGGGATCTGATCCTGATCAAGGACGACGAAAACGGCGTACAGACCCAGACCGTTATCCCGGTGGAAGGCACCGAAGAGGATGAGTTCATGTTTGAAAAGAAGGTTCGTGCTTTCGTGGACGCCTGCATGGGCGACAAAATCCCGCCGATCCCCACCAGCCAGATCATCTACAACCAGGCCATCATCGACGGTATCATCCGCTCCAACGCCTGCGGCCGTGAGGTGGCTGTGGATCTTTGAGTTTACAGCGGGGAGTAGTACGGGACGTTCGGGAGGAGAGACGCGGCTTTTTGAAAAAAGCCTGGCAAAAACTTTTAAAAGGGTTTGTCATGGATATAGTTTCTGCAATTCCATTTGCATAGAACGATGAGCGATCCAACCTATAAGAAATAGTATAGCGAGCTCGCAGGGGCCAAGCCTGCTCGCCGTAGCCGGTTTGCGATTGCGTGATATCGTTTGGTGCGGTAGGATGTTGGTTTTTGGTGGTGTATGTACGGTTTGGACGTAGGGCGGGATGAGCCCACCCACTCAAGTTCCTTGCGTATATCCCGCCGCAGATCTGCACCCAACCAACGACGAACTTGACCGCTCACCTATCCGACCCAAACCAGTGCGAAGCACGGATACGATGCAGTTTGTAAACAACGCGAAGCCGCTGCACAAAACCATCTTCGCCCGAACACTATTAAGAAAACAAAAAACCAGCGCACCCGGATCTGCACAAACAAAATTTCTCCTCATAGCCTAAAAGGTTTTGAGGGGGCCCGGGGGAACTTTTCCCAAAAGTTCTCCCGGATAAAATAAAGAAAACAAAAAAACTCTCTATAAAAAAACGGAGGACAAAGACATGGCAGAAACCAAGAAGAAGCTGCGGATTGGTATTATCGGTACCGGTGGGATTGCCCACGCGCACGCAAGAGCGTACAAGAACTTTGACGATGTGGAAGTAGTGGCAGGTGCTGACATTATTCCCGGCAAGGCAAGAGCGTTTCTTGACGAATTCGGCTGGACGGAAGCAGACGCCTACGAAACCCACGAAGAACTGTGTGCCAGAAAGGATATTGACGCTGTATCCATCTGCACCTACAACAGCCAGCACGCAGGTCCCTGTATCTGCGCACTGACTTCCGGCAAGGATGTACTGCTGGAAAAGCCCCTGTGCGTGACCCTGGACGAAGCCAAGGCCATCGTAGCTGTGGAAAAGGCCACCGGTCATTTTGTATCCGTTGGGTTCCAGCCCCGCTACGGCGCCAACGTAAAGAAGGTTAAGGAAGTTATCGACTCCGGCGTACTGGGTCAGATTTACTATGTAGTGGTAGGCGGCGGCCGCGTGAAGGGGATTCCCGGTCATACCTTCATCGAAAAGGACAAGGCTGCTGTAGGCTGCGTTGGCGACATCGGCTGCTACGGTCTGGACTTTGCGCTGAACTCCATCGGTTATCCCAAGCCGCTGACGGTATCCGGCAAGATGACCGCCCACTTCGGTAAGAACCCCGACAAGTACAAGGACGCTGACCGCTTCACGGTTGACGATGACTTCGCTATGGCCATGATCCGCTGCGAAGGCGACGTTGTGATCGACTACCGTGCCTCCTGGGCTATGAATATGGACACCACCGGTGACTCCATGTTCTTCGGTACTGATGCCGGTCTGAAGGTCAAGGCTCCTGTGGGCTGCTGCTGGGACGGTGCTGCCGGCGACCTGATCCTGTACAAGGACGACGAAAACGGTCAGCAGGTGGCTACCCCCATCGAAATCGAAGGCAACAACGTAAAGACCAATATGTTCGAATGCAAGGTTCGTGCGTTTGTGGATGCCTGCCTGGGTGACAAGGTTGCTCCTATCCCCACCAGCCAGATCCTGTACAACCAGGCGATCATTGACGGTATCATCCGTTCCAACGCCTGCGGTCACGAAGTTACCATCGATCTGTAAGTTATTCCTGCGAAGGGGGGAGTCACCGCGGCTTCCCCCTTTTTCTCCCCCTGCGCGGCGCGTTTGTGCCTGCTTTTTGCGGGGAGGGGATTCTCTTTCTGCCTACAGCGGGTTTATTATACTTTGCCCAAAGGAGGGGAGCCCTGTGCGGGCGGCACTTAGAGGACAGGGAGGGGGAGAAATTGGTTCTCAGACGCCGTACCATCTCCCCCTCCTCAACCCCCACTTTCTTCGAAAGTGTAAAGAACTCCCACCCACCCCCACTTAGCCGGCTGTAAGGCGCTTCGCGCAAATAAACAAAGAACAGCTTAAAACATAGCCTATCCACCGAAAACCAAAGAAGCGCCCAATGTCAGCACACACTTCTGTCAACATTCAGAAACGCCCCATGTGCGAAGCACCTTTGAGGATCCAAGGGGCGGAGCCCATTGGTCGTGGATACATAAGGCCCGCGAAAGGGCCTTATGCGCCGCCCGCGAGGGCAAAAACTTTATCAAAAACAAAACAACCCCGCTGTAAAGCGAATAAAACCAAAAAAGAAACAAACCGCATCCCCCTAAAAAACAACAAAAAAAGATAACGAGAACAATATGACTGTACAAGAAATCATCGCCGAAATCATCGGCCTGTTCGGCATCGCCGCAACCATCATCAGCTATCAGTGCAAGGCCAGAAAGCATATCCTGCTCTGGCAGCTCTTTTCCACAACCTGCTGGATGGCGCATTTTGCCGTGCTGGGCGCTCTGTCCGGTGCCGCGCTGAATCTGGTGGGCGCCATGCGGTGCATTGTGTTTGCCGGACGGGGCGAGGATACCAAAGCCGGAAAGATCGCCGACTGGATCGGCTGGATTCCCGTGTTCATCGGTATGTCCGCTGTGGCTACCGCACTCACTTGGGCTGGCTGGCCCAGCATTCTTCCCTTTGCCGGTATGATCCTGACCACCTTTGCCACCCGCGCCTCCTCTGCAGCTATGGTACGGCTGATCTCCCTGCCCAACGACCCGCTTTGGCTGGTGTATAACGCCATCAGCGGCTCCCTGACCGGTGTGATCACCGAAGTCTGCATCATCTGCTCCATCATCATCGGTATGCTGCGGCACGACGTGGGGAAGAAAAATAAGAAGTAAGAGGTAAGAAGTAAGAGGTAACGAAGCGGGAGAGAGCTACAGTTTTTCAGAAATGCGGCTGTTTCCCCGGCACGAACATCAAACGGAATACTGGAGGTACACAATGGCTGAATCCCTGCATGATATCAATGTGGAACTGAATGGTACTACCATGGACAGAGCCGTGGAGAAGATTGCTTATGTCACCGAAAAGCATCATCTGGGTGACGGGGCATACTGCCGGTGGCTCTGGCAGAACGAAAAACAGACAAGACAGCTGGGCATCAACGAATACGGCTGTGCGGATGCGATCAATATCCTGTACACCATCGGCAGACTGCCCAAGGGCGATGACCCCATGAAAATGAAGATGGCCGAGGCACTGCTCAGCCTGCGTAAGGAAGACGGCAGCTTCACCGAAGCCACTCATCATGTGCTCCACACCACCGCGCACTGTACCGCTGCCCTGCAGATTCTGGATGCCGAACCTTTCTCCGCGGAAGGCATTCCCTCCCCGTTCCTTGCTCCCTATCGGACAAAGGAAGGACTGTATACACTGCTTGAAAACCTGAACTGGGAAGGCAGCCCCTGGAATAACTCCCATCAGGGCGCAGGCGTGTATACCGCCATGCAGCTGTCCGGCTGCGCGGATGCAGAGTGGCAGGACTGGTATTTCGACTGGCTGTGGGATCACGTGGACCCGGATTACGGCATGAGCCGTGCGGGCACCATCGGTTTTTCCGCCAACGACGCGGGCCGGATCGATGCCAGAGAAGTCCACCAGGGTGCCGACCCTGTCTGCCATCACCTGTTCGGCTGGTTCCATTATATGTTCAATATGGAATACGCCAAACGTCCCCAGCGGTATCCGGAAAAGCTGATCGATACCTGCCTCCACCTGTGGAACAATGATGCCCTGGGCGGCTCCTTCGGCAGAAGCATCGGCTTCCGGGAAATCGACTGGGTATTCGCCCTGAACCGTGCCGTGCGCCAGACACCTCACCGGTTCTGGGAAGCCAAAAAAGCACTGGCCGATTTTGCCGGCATCATGCTGCAGTATCTGGAAGAACTGGATCCGGATACCCACGACACCATGAACGACCTGCACGCCCTGTTCGGCACCGTGTGCGTGCTGGCGGAACTGCAGGCAGCCCTGCCCGGTAAACTCAGTTCCACCCAGCCCCTGCGTCTGGTGCTGGATCGCCGTCCGTTTATCTGAGCCGGAAAAAAAGATCTCTCCTCCCGGAGGGATCTTTTTTCATGAGGGCTGTCTGCCGGCGATAGTGACATATGGGAATATATAGAATGCACAAAAAGAATGCGGAATGGGTTTGACTTTTTGCCTGAAGGCTGTTATAATAAAAACAACCAACAGTTACCCCGGATGAAACAGATGATTTATAGAAAAGCGGAGGAATCTACCATGCTGAAAAGACGAATTGCGCTTATCCTGCTGGCTGCCCTGCTCCTGTCTGCCTGTGGGAATGGCGGTTCTGCGGAAACCGATACTGCGGCGGAAACCGGTACCGCTGTGGAAACTGCGGAAACCGAACCGGAAGAAACTCTGGATATCGAGGCTGCCGACTATGAAGGGCACAATATCAACATTGTCCTGACCGGGAACTGGGTTTTTACGGATTTTATTGCGGAAGAGCTGACCGGGGAATCTGTCAATGACGCCGTCTACAACACCAACCAATCGGTTGCCGAACTGCTGAACGTAACCTTTACCGTGGACAACAAGTCCGGAGAATACTCCAACGGACAGGGACCCGGGTTCAAACTGTTTGACAATATGGTTATGGCAGGCACCAGCGACTATGAATTCGGTGCGGTGGGCTGTTATGACGTATGTACCCTGGCCTACAACGGCCGGATTCTGGATCTGAATACCATGCCCAATATCGATCTGACAAAGAGCTGGTGGGATCCCAAAGCCAATGAACATCTGTCCATCAACGGAAAAATGTTTTTCTCCACCGGGGATATCGGTATTCTGGACAACGACTGTACCTACTGCATCCTGTTCAATAAGCAGGTGATTACGGACTATGGTCTGGAAAATCCCTATGAACTGGTTGCAAGCAACGAATGGACCTATGATAAGATGTACGAAATGGCAGACACAGTGGACGGGGACACCAACGGTGACGGAACGCACGATATTGAAGACAACTACGGCTTTATTATCTGGCAGGACTCTGTCATCGGAATGCTGCATTCCAGCGGCGGACGCTGCGCCACCATTTCGGAAGACGGTACCATCAACCTGACCCTGAATACCGAACAGAATATTGATGTGCTGACCGAATGGCTGTCCATGAACACCGAACCGATCGCATTCTTCCTGGGCGGTGCAACGGACGACGAAGTCCATGGAATTTTTACGGGGAACAGAGGCCTGTTCTATACCCGTTATGTCAGAGCGGCCAGCTGGTTCCGGGATATGGAAACCGACTTCGGTATCCTGCCCTATCCCAAGTGGGACGCTTCCCAGAAGGACTACTGCAATACCATGCACGCCTATGGGACTTCCTATATCTGTGTGCCGATTACGGCTCAGGATCCTGCCAGAGCCGGTGCGGTCATTGAAGCCCTGGCTTACTACGGCAAGCAGCTGATTACCCCCGCCTACTATGAAACCACTCTGAAGGGCAAATATTTCCGGGACGAAGAATCCGCAGCCATGCTGGATATTATTTTTTCCAGCCGCTTCTTCGATATCGGTATGTACTATCAGATCGGCGGCTATAACGAAAAAGTGATCCAGATGATGCAGCAGGGCAACACGGACTTTGTGTCCATGTATACCAAGAATGAAAAGTCTGCCCTCAAGAAGCTGGACGAAATCAATGCGGCATATGCTGCCATGGAATAATGAGGAAAAGACCGGTATCTGACCGATAAAACCAATAAGGGACGTTTCTGCAGGGACACATCAGAACCTGAAGAAACGTCCTTTTTATAGATTTTCCGTTTCCGGGGAATACTGCTCCGGGGCGAAAGAAGCATTTGACAAAGCGGGCAGGATCTGGTATAATAGTATTATCTATAACTGTCGGCAAATGCAGAAGGAGGTGCGGCGTGTGTCCTGGAATCTGCTGACGAAACGGCGGGACGATCTTCCGGAAATGCGGTGGCCGCTGGTGATTGTGACCATGGCGGCGGCCTGTCTGACCGGCGGGACTGCGCTGTGGTTCCGGGACAGGGCGGCTGTGCTGACGGTACCTTTTCTGGTGCTGGCGGTGACGGCGTATGCGCTGCTGATTCTGCTCTGGCGCAGGCTGGCGGCTCTGACGGTTTCCCTGGGCATCGGTGCGGTGGTACTGCTGACCGGCGGGGGCTGGCTGCCGGCGGTCTGCTGCGGACTATGCCTGCTGGCGGTGGCGTATGTGTATGCGGCACTGTTTCTGGCAAAGGAATCCCGGTTTGTCCGGGTGGCGTCCACGGCTTCGGCCATCGGGATCTGTATGCTGCTGGTTGCCATAGCCTGGATCAGCTGGCGGTTTGAAACGGTGGGAGAAGCCATTGTGTACTTCTGCGATCTGTACAGAGAAACGGCAAACACGGGTCTGCAGACCGTTTATGAAATGACGGACAGGCCGGCGGTGGTACTGCTGCCGGAAACGGTCAACACCATGCTGTATCAGGTGGTGACGGCTGTACCTGCTCTGGCGGGGATGGTATGTATTCTGCTGGCGGGCGTGACCGACTGGACTATACGGTTTCTCTTCTGGCTGCTGGACTGCGGCGAATATTTCGCAGCGGAAGCGGACGGCGGAATCACCGTGCCACGCAGTTTCGGGGTTCTGTATGGTGTGCTGCTGCTCTTGGTCATGGGCACCAGCGCTTCCTCCAGTCCCCATCTGTACAGCATTCTCTCCAACTGCCACTGGATTTTTGCTCTGCCCTGCGCCTGGGTGGGCCTTTCCGTGAGCTACCGGAAGCTGCGGCATTCTCTGGCGGAGGTATCCTTTTACGGCTATGCCCGACGCCGCTCTCCCCTGCCGGCGATTGTTATTCTGGTATTTTTCGTACTTCTGCTGGGGCCGTCGGCAGCCTTTACGGTGCTGGCGGTGCTGGGGGCGCTGTTTATCATAACCCGGCGGAGCGAACCGAAGGAGAACTGACCATCGACAAAACCTGACAGGCGCTGTCAGATCTTACTAAATCACTGAAAACCAAAGGGGGTTTGCGTTCTATGGCAAAATCTTCCTCCTCTATACCGCTGGATATGTACATCAGCCGGAGCTTTCTGCTGCCGAGTCTTTCGGGCGTGGTATTTCTGCTGCTGACCGGGGGACTGCTGGCCGGTGTCCGGGGGCTGGTGGCGGCGTTTCTGATCTCGATCCTGTACGTGGTTGTGGTGGTGACGCTGCGGGTGCTGTATGTCCGGAAGCGGAGCCGGAAAGCCGGCAACGAAACGCTGGCGCCGGTGATGGGCCGGATAATGTTTGACGCCGTGGTCAAGATGAAGACGCCTGTGTTTATCTGCGACGACGAAGAGCGGATCATCTGGTACAATACCGCAACGGAAGCACTGTTCCTGTCGGAAAACCGGCTGACGCTGGAAAACAAACTCTACGGCAGGACCGTTTCGGAACTGTTCGGAGTGACCCTTGCCCAGATCCGGGACGACAAAAGTGAGGCAGGCGTGGCGCTGTCCTGTGAAGGCCGTTCCTTTACGGCAAAATATAACCATATCAAAACCGATGACAACGACTTTGCTCTGGTGGTAACCACGGAGACCACGGAAACCGAGCGGCTCCAGCGCAGCATGGCGGATTCGGAACTGGTGGTCATGTATATCTATATCGATAACCTGACGGAAATGATGCAGTACGACAGTGAAAACTATCGTATGGCGGCCTCCCGCACAGACCAGACCCTGCGTGACTGGGCGGAAGAATGCGGGGGGATCCTGAAGGAATACGAGAGAGACAGGTATCTGTTCGTGACGGAAAGACGGGTGCTGAACGCCTGTGTGAACCGGAAGTTTGATATTCTCGACCGGGTACGGGCCATCCGTGCCGGGGACAGCGAGCTGCCCATGACCATTTCCATGGGGATCGGCGGCATTCACGGTTCCTTTGCGGAAAAAGAACGGTCTGCCCACACGGCGCTGGATATGGCGCTGCAGCGGGGCGGTGACCAGGCGGTGGTCAAGGAAGACGGTTCCATTGACTTCTACGGCGGGATCACAAAGACGGTGCAGAAGCGTACCAACGTCCGTTCCCGGATGGTTTCTGGCGAGCTGGTGTCCGCCATGAAGAAGGCTTCCAATGTGCTGATCATGGGACACCGGTATGCGGACTATGACTCCTTCGGTTCCTGCGTGGGGCTGGCACGGATGGCCATGTCCTGCGGTGCCAGAGTGAATGTGATCACCAATCCGGCGGACAGAGGGATTCTTGGCTGTCGTGAAATGCTGGAAGGGGAAGAATCCTTCCTGGGCGTTTTTGTAGATGGTGCCATGGGGCTGGATCTGCTGGAAACGGGTACGCTTGTGGTCATTTCCGACGTAAACAATGTGAAGCAGATGGAATCCGTGGATATCTTTACCCGTGCGGAAAATGTGGCCATCATTGACCATCACCGGAAGGTAGCGGAATTTGACCGGCCGCTGATGATTGAATATATCGAACCGTCTGCCTCCTCCGCTTCCGAGCTGGTATCGGAAATGCTGGAGCAGGTACTGGACAAGGATGAGCTGACGCCCCACGAAGCCAGTCTGCTGCTGCTGGGGATCATCCTGGACACCCAGAAATTCACCAAGAACACCGGTACCCGTACTTTCAGTGCGGCTATGTTCCTCCGGGACTGCGATGCGGAGCCGGACACCATCATGCATCTGGACCGCACCTCCCTGGATGACTATATGCGGGAAGGCCGGTTCCGGCAGAACATTATGATCTACCGCGGCGTGACAGCTATTACCTGTCCCCGCACTGATGCGGAAGAAGCAGGCCCCGCCGATCAGGTGATTGCGGCCAAGGCAGCCAACAATCTGCTGTCGGTAACCGGGGTGGAAGCCTCCTTTGCGCTGATCCGCATCGGGGATACCATCCACATTTCCGCACGTTCCCACGGCCGCATCAATGTGCAGCTGATTCTGGAACAGCTGAAGGGCGGCGGTCACTACAATGCGGCGGGAGCCCAGCTGGCCGGTGTTTCCCTCAAGGAAGCGGTGGATCTGCTCAAGGGTGCCATTGATACGCAGATGAAGTAGGGCGGCGCATAACGGATTATCATAGAAAATAAGAAACACAACATAAAGGAGAACCAAAAATGAAAGTTGTACTGCTGCAGGATGTAAAAGGACAGGGGAAGAAGGATCAGATCGTGGATGTATCTGACGGATACGCAAGAAACTTCCTGCTGCCCAAGAAGCTGGCTGCCATTGCGGACGCCGCTGTGATGAACGATATCAAGAACAAGGAAGCTGCCAAGGCCCACAAGATCGAAGTGGAAAAGAAAGAAGCCAGAGATCTGGCGGAAAAGCTCCAGTCTCTGACGGTCAAGCTGAAGATTCAGGGCGGCGCAGACGGCCGGGTATACGGTTCCGTGACCACCAAGGACATTGCGGAAGCCATGAAGGAACAGCACAAGATCGATATCGACAAGCGCAAGATCGTACTGGATGCGCCCATCAAGAACTACGGTGCATACACGCTGGATGTGAAGCTGTACCCGGAAATCGGTGGCAAGATCAACCTGGTTGTCATTGAAGGCTGACCGATATCCGTTGGAAATCGGCGGTAAGATCAACCTGGTTGTCATTGAAGGCTGACCGATATCCGTTGGAAATCGGCGGCAAGATCAACCTGGTTGTCATTGAAGGCTGACCGATATCCGTTGGAAATCGGCGGCAAGATCAACCTGGTTGTCATTGAAGGCTGACCGATATCCGTTGGAAATCGGTGGTAAGATCAACCTGGTTGTTATCGAAGGCTGAACAAAAATCTGAATGCGTATCCGGCAGGGGGAGTAAAGACACCTTCTGTCGGATATACTGTATGTGCAGAAATACCTTGTCGGAGGGTTGGATATGTGTACTGCCATACAGTGGAATGGATATTTCGGGCGGAATCTGGATCTGTGGTGTTCCTACGGGGAGTCGGTTGTGCTCACGCCGGGACGGTTTCCCTTCCGGTTCCGGTGCGGGGAGGATCTGCGGGAGCACTATGCCATGATCGGGATGGCACACGACGCGGACGGGTATCCTCTGTATTATGAAGCCATGAACGAAAAAGGACTGGCCATGGCCGGACTGCACTTTCCGGGGAATGCCTGTTATGATGTGCCGGGCGGCGGAAACGGCAAAACGGAGCTGGCTCCGTGGGAGCTGATTCCGTGGATGCTGGGACAGTTTTCGTCGGCGGAGGAGGTCAGGGAGGCCTGCGGATCCTTCCGTGTGGTGAATACTCCCTTTCAGGATGATCTGCCGAATACGCCTCTGCACTGGATGATTGCCGACAGAGACCAGTGTCTGGTGCTGGAAGTGACAGCGGCGGGGCATAGCGTAACGGCAAACCCCGTGGGTGTGATGACCAACAGTCCCGCCATGGACTATCACCTGCACCGGCTTCAGGAGTATGTGCATCTGTCCCCGAAAACACCGGAGAACCGGTTTTTCCCCCATCCCGGGAAGGCGCAGGGGCTGCCGGGATTTGTGCCCATGACGGACAGCTTCCAGCCCTACAGCGGCGGCATGGGGGCTGTGGGTCTGCCGGGAGACTGGTCGTCTGCGTCCCGGTTCGTGAAAGCGGCATATCTGCGTGCCAACGTCCTCCCCGGTGGGACAGCGGATGTGAGCATGGCACGGTTTTTCCATATGCTGGACGCAGTGGCCATGCCTGCCGGTGCGGTGATCGTGCCCTATAAAGGGGAAGAAGTGCCGGAGATCACGGTGTATGCCTGCTGTATGGATCTTGCGGGCGGGTTGTACTGCTATAAAACCCACGAAAACAGCCGGATTACGGCGGTGGATCTGCATGGCGGCCATACAGACGGCACGGAACTTACCATATACCCCATGGAAACAAAGACAGACATCCGGTACCTGAACCGCCGGAGAGAGGAAGACGTATGAAATTCAAGCATTTTATCTGGGACTTTGACGGGTGCCTGTGCGATTCATATCCCCATACGACGCAGGTGTTTTACGATGCCATGACCCGGCCGGAAATTGACCATGGCGGCAGAGAAACGCCTCCTGTGTGGGACGAGCTTTTCCGGCGGCTGCAGGTGACCTGGGTGTACGCCAGAGAGCAGTACGGTGTGACCGAGGCGGAAAACCGCTATATCCGGGAGCACGAGAGCGATTTCACCTATGAACCGATGCCGGTGATGTTCCCCGGGATTCCGGAGGTGCTGGCGGAAATCAAAACAGCGGGCGGGCAGAATTTCCTGTACACCCTGCGGGAATCCACGGCGATACGGAAGCTGGAGGCGGAAGGGCTGGCAGAGCTGTTTACGGATTTTGTGGTGCGGGAGAACGGCTTCCCCGGCAAACCGGCACCGGATGCGGTACTGTACCTGATGGAAAAGCACGGACTTGACCCCAAAAAAACGGTCATGATCGGCGACCGGGATCTGGACGGCCAGAGCGGCATCAATGCAGGTGCGGCGGGCTGTCTGCTGACCTATCTGGATAAAAACTGTCACGGTGAGGATCCGCTGGCTGTAACCGCCATGCCGTACAAATGCAGAGGCGTGGCGCAGTTCCGGGCGATGATGCTGGGGGAAGAGAATTAAGAATTAAGAATTATGAATTAAGAATTATTTCAAATCACAAAACGGCTTACAGGACGGGATGGATACATGATTTAAGTATCACATCCGGTCGGTAAGCCGTTCTCTGTTTCTGCCGAATTCTTAATTCATAATGCTTAATTAGCCATCATCTCGTCCGACAGGTTGGTGAATTTGGTGAAGCGGCCGATCCAGCCCAGCTTGACCTTTTCCAGGGAGCCGTGACGGTTTTTGGCGACGATGACTTCCGCAACGGACTGCTCAGGGGTTTCTTCCTTGTAGTATTCGTCACGGTAGAGGAAGAGCACAATGTCTGCGTCCTGTTCGATGGCACCGGAGTCACGGAGGTCAGACAGCATGGGGCGCTTGTCGGGACGGTTTTCGGGACCACGGGAAAGCTGTGCACAGCAGATGACCGGCACGCCCAGTTCCTTGGCCAGAAGCTTCAGTCCCCGGGAGATATCCGCTACTTCCTGCACACGGTTGTCGTTCCGGGAGTCGCCCTGCATCAGCTGCAGATAGTCGATGACCACCAGACCCAGATTCTTGACCCGGCGGAGCTTGGATTTCATCCCGGTGACGGTGATCCCGGGGGTATCGTCGATGAGGATATCCATTTCGGAAAGGCGGTTGGAGGCGTAGGCGATGGCTTCCCAGTCTTCCGGCTCCAACTGTCCGGAGCGGAGCTTGAAGGAGTCAATCTGTGCCTCAGAGGACAGCATACGGTTGGCAAGCTGGTCGGCGGACATTTCCAGATTGAACACGCAGACCACTTTTTTGGTTCTTTCCGCAGCGGCGGTGGCGATGTTCATGGCGAAGGAGGTTTTCCCCATACCGGGACGGGCGCCGATGAGCACCAGGTCTGCGCTGCCCATGCCGACGATGACGTTGTCCAGTTTGGTGTACCCGGTGGGCATCCCGCGGGAGGCTTCGGGGTTTTCCTTCAGGTCTTTCAGGTGGGCGTACACCTGCACCAGTGCGTCACGGATGTGTACGAAGTTTTTGTTTTCCCGGTCTTCAGCGATGCGGAAGACCTGGCTTTCGGCGTATTCCACCAGATTGCCGACGGTGTCGTCTCCCACATAAGCCGCTTCGGTGATGGATTCTCCGGCTTCGATCAGCTGCCGGAGGATGGCTTTGTCCCGGATGATCTGGGCGTAATCCGTGGCGTTGGCGGAGGTAGGAACGGCTTCTGCCACCAGCTTCAGGTATTCCCTGCCGCCGGCTTCGTCATAGGTACCCAGCGTGACCAGCTCGTTTATCAGGGTAACCACATCGATGTTCTTGCTGGTCATGTACATGGACTGCATGGCGGAGTAGATTTCCGCGTGCTCAGTCATGTAGAAGTCGTCACGGGAGATGATGCCGGCCAGCTTGTCCATGCAGGCGGGGTCAATGAGAATGGAGCCGAGCACGGCTTGCTCCGCTTCCAGGGAGAATGGCATTTTTCTGCCGAGGTCGTCATTCATCTTTTTTGCACCTCCCGATTTTGATTTTCTTATAATACTGTTATTATACACGATTTCCGGCGGGAATGCAAGTTTTTTTTAATGCGGGAATAGGGATTTGTGGTTTTGTCTACAGCGGTGGGGTTGGTACGATGACCATTGTAGGGGGTGTCTCACTTTGCTTGCAAAGTGGCCGGACGGGACTCAGAGGATGAAAGGAAGGGACTTCGGCAGTCCCTCCCTTCGGGATTCACCTTCGGTGAACCCGGACCCTCTGAGACCTCCCCTCTCCCACTCTTGCCATTGCTGCAGCCATATAGGAAACTACAACCCCAAGAATCCTCCCATATAAAACCATAACAGAGAAACGCCATTTGTTCCCCCCACTCCTGTCAACATTCAGAAACGCCCCATGTGCGAAGCACCTCTGGGGATCAAAGGGGGAACCCCTTTGTCGTGGATACATAAGGCCCGCGAAAGGGCCTTATGCGCCGTCTGCGAAGACAAAAAGCAATAAGAAAAACAAACCCCACCGCTGTCAGGCGAAAGAAAAATCAAAGAACGAGAAGAACGAAAAAGCCCGCCATCCTGCAGGGACAGCGGGCAAATACAGCAAATATTGAATTACCGGGCAACTTCTTCCATGATGAAGGCTTCCAGAATGTCGCCGATCTGAATGTCGGTGGACTTTTCCAGACCGATACCGCATTCGTAACCGGCGGCTACTTCGCGAACGTCGTCCTTGAAACGGCGCAGAGAAGTGATCTGGTCTTCCATAACCACGATACCGTCGCGGACTACGCGGATCTGGGAGTTTCTGGTAACCTTGCCGTCCTGTACGTAGGAACCGGCGATGATGCCCACGCCGGGTACACGGATGGTCTGACGGACTTCGATGTGACCCTGCAGCACTTCCTTGAAGGTGGGTGCCAGCAGCCCCTTCATGGCGGCCTTGATTTCTTCGATGCAGTCGTAGATGATCCGGTAAGTGCGGATGTCTACGTTCATGCGTTCGCCGGAGTCAATGGCGCTCTTGTCGGGACGTACGTTGAAGCCTACGATAATTGCATTGGAGGCAGCTGCAAACTGAACGTCGGATTCGGTGATACCGCCCACGCCGGAGTGGATTACGCGAACCTTGACTTCTTCATTGGACAGCTTTTCCAGAGAAGACTTTACAGCTTCTGCGGAGCCGCCCACGTCGGCCTTTACGATGATGTTCAGTTCCTTGACGCCTTCGGCGATCTGGGCAAACAGGTCGTCCAGAGAAACCTTGGCGTTGGCCTTGAAGAGTTCGTCCTTGGCCTTTGCCTTGCGCTGTTCAGCCAGTTCTCTTGCCATGCGTTCGTCTTCAACCGCATTGAATTCGTCGCCTGCCTGGGGTACTTCGGCCAGCCCTATGATTTCCACGGGAACGGAGGGGCCTGCTTCTTCCAGCTGTACGCCCTTGTCGTTGGTCATGGCTCTTACACGGCCTACAGCGGTACCGGCAATTACGATATCCCCTGCGTGCAGCGTACCGTTCTGTACCAGTACGGTAGCCACGGGGCCGCGGCCCTTGTCCAGCTTGGCTTCGATGACGATACCCTTGGCTCTCTTGTGGGGATCCGCCTTCAGTTCCTTTACTTCGGCAACCAGCAGAACGGATTCCAGCAGGTCGTCAATACCCATGCCGGTCAGCGCGGATACGGGAACGCACATTACGTCACCGCCCCATTCTTCGGGAACCAGCTCGTACTTGGTCAGCTCGTTCTTGATCTGATCCGGGTTGGCGGTGGGCTTATCCATCTTGTTGATGGCTACGATGATATCAACGCCCGCAGCCTTGGCGTGGTTGATGGCTTCAATGGTCTGGGGCATGATGCCGTCGTCCGCTGCCACAACCAGGATGGCAATATCGGTAGCCTGTGCACCTCTGGCACGCATAGCGGTGAACGCTTCGTGACCGGGAGTGTCCAGGAAAGTGATGTCTTCGCCGTTCAGGGTTACACGGTACGCACCGATGTGCTGGGTAATCCCGCCGGCTTCCCCTGCGGTTACGTTGGCGTGACGGATGGCGTCCAGAATGGAGGTCTTACCATGGTCAACGTGACCCATTACGCAGACAACGGGAGCTCTGGGTTCCAGTGCTTCTTCAGCGGTTTCTTCTTCGCCGAACAGCTTTTCTTCGATGGTAACGTGGACTTCCTTGGTAACCACGGCGCCCATTTCATCGGCGATCAGGTAAGCGGTGTCAAAGTCGATGACCTGGTTGACGGTAACCATCATGCCCATGAGCATCAGCTTCTTTACCACTTCTGCAGCCGTTACCTTCAGGCGGGAGGCCAGTTCGGAAACGGAGATTTCGTCGGGAATGGTAACCTTGAGGGGCTGCTTCTTGGCCTTTTCCAGTGCGGCCTTCTGCTTCTTGTCCATAGCCGCCCGTTCCTTGTCGGACTTACGGCCGGTACCGCGGTTGTCGCCTCTCTGATTCTGCTTCTTCAGCTTCTGCTTGTTGGACTGGCTTTCGTCCACGCCGGAGCTGAAGTTTTCCAGCCGTTCGTCATATTTGGAAAGATCCACGTTGGAACCACGGGTGTCTACCACACGGGTGGTACCGGTACGCTTCTTTTCCACGCCGGTTTCTACCTTCGGCTTGGGCTGCGGAGGAATGGGCATACGATCCAGACCGCCGGAATCCTTGTCCTTGAAGCCGCCGCCCCGGTTGTTGTCCCGGTTAAAACTCTGGCCCTGGGATCTCTGGCCGCCCTGTGCGCCGTTTCCGTCCCGGTTAAAGCCCTGGCCCTGGGGTCTCTGACCGCCCTGTACACCGTTTCCGTCCCGGTTGAAGCCCTGACCCTGAGGTCTCTGGCCGTCCCGGGTTCCGTTGGAATCCCGGTTATAGGTGCCCTGAGGACGCTGACCGTCACGGGGGCCGTTTGCATCCCGGTTGAAGCCCTGACCCTGAGGTCTCTGGCCGTCCCGGGTTCCGTTGGAATCCCGGTTATAGGTGCCCTGAGGACGCTGACCGTCACGGGGACCGTTTGCATCCCGGTTGAAGCCCTGACCCTGGGGTCTCTGGCCGTCACGGGTGGGTGCGGTACCGGTCTGGGCAGGTCTGTCGCCTGCAGGGCGTCTCTGGTTGTTGTTCTGTCCGTTGTTGTTGTTATTCCCCATACGCTGCTGTCCCGCCGTATCAGGCGTTTTCTCCGCTTGTGAATTTATCTTGTTTGCTTCTTCTCTTGCTTTTGCTTCAGCCTCAGCTTTGGCCTTAGCTTCTGCTTCCGCTCTTGCTTTCGCTTCTGCTTCCGCCTTGGCTTTTGCTTCCGCCTCGGCCTTGGCTTTTGCTTCTGCTTCCGCCTTGGCTTTTGCCTCTGCTTCCGCTTTTGCTTTCGCTTCTGCTTCCGCCTTAGCCTTTGCTTCCGCCTCGGCCTTAGCTTTTGCTTCCGCTTCTGCCTTAGCCTTTGCTTCTGCCTCGGCCTTGGCTTTTGCTTCTGCTTCCGCTTTTGCTTTCGCTTCTGCCTCAGCCTTAGCCTTTGCTTCCGCCTCCGCTTTAGCTCTTGCTTCCGCTTCTGCCTTTGCTTTTGCTTCTGCCTCAGCCTTAGCCTTTGCTTCCGCTTCGGCTTTGGATTTCTTGGCGGCGGAGTCGGGGAGATCAATCTCCGTCTTACCGTTCAGGTAACTGTCCATGTCCTTGATCTGGTTCTGCCGGGTCATGTACTCGAAAAGCAGGTTGACCTCATCCGCATCCAGAGCCGCCGAATTGTTCTTTCCGGGGATCCCCGCTTCTTCCATGGTGGTAAGCAGGTCTTTTGTCTTGGTGCGCAGATCCTTCGCCATCTGGTTTACGCGGAATGCAGGTGTCTGTTTAGCTGCCAATCTCATCATCCTTTCTGTCGGTTAAGCCCAGGTACCCGTTTTGCCGGATACCACATTCAATCAGGTCGTTCGTCATCCGTTTGACCCGGTTTCGTACTATAGTAATGTTGTATTACTCGGTTTTGTCTGCGTTGTCCTCTGCCATGGCCTTCACTGCGTCAGCGGGGCCTTTTCCTGCCAGCACCGCAACGGCGGCACAGGGGGAGGAGGCGCCTACGGCATGGGCAAGATCATATTTATCCGCGCCGATGGTCACGCAGAGAACCCCGGCGGTTTTGCATTTGTCAGTGGTCTGCTTTACGGTACGCTCGGAAGCGTCGGAGGCGATCAGGACGCAGGCAGCCCTGGACAGGCTTTTTGCGATCACATCCGCACCTCTGACCACGCCGCCGGCCCGTCTGCAGAGGCCCACGTAACGCAGTATTTTCTGTGTATCGATCATTGTTTATGATTGGCTGCCGGCTTCATCCAGGCGGATTTCTTTTGCCAGTTCGTCGTATACGGCGTCGGTGATTTCGCATTCCAGAGAGGATTTCAGACGGCCGGTCTTGCGTGCTTTGGCCAGACATTCTTCCTTCTTGCAAATATATGCGCCTCTGCCGGACTTTTTGCCGGTGAAGTCGATGCAGATGCGGTCGGCGGATCCGGCGGAGAGAACATCTCCGTTTTCGTCCTTTTCCGCAGGGGTGCGTACGATCCGCAGCAGGTCTTTCTTGTCGAAGGTACCGCTGCAGCCCACGCAGCGTCTCTGGGGAACCTTACGGATCTTTTCGCTGCCCTGTTTCGGTTTGGTGGTTGCCATCAGTTCTGTTTCACACCCTTGATATCGATTTTGCAGCCGGTGAGTTTGGCGGCCAGACGCACGTTCTGTCCTTCCTTACCGATGGCCAGAGAGAGCTGGTCGCCGGCAACGATGGCCTTGGCGGTCCGTTCCCCGTCGAATTCCACTTCCAGTACGGAAGCGGGAGACAGGGCGGCTGCGATGTAGTCTTCCATCCGGTCGGAGTATGCGATCACGTCGATCTTTTCGCCCCGCAGTTCGTCCACCACGTTGCCGATACGCATACCGCGGTTCCCGATGCAGGCGCCAACGGCGTCTACTTCCGGGTCACGGGACAGCACGGCGATCTTGGAACGGCTGCCGGCTTCTCTGGCCACGCCCTTGATCAGAACGGTGCCGTCCTGGATTTCGGGGATGTCCGCTTCAAACATTCTGCGCAGCATGTTGGGATGGGTACGGGAGAGGGTAACCAGGGGACCGGCGGCGTCGGTGTCTCTCTTGACTTCGGTAACGAATACCCGGATCCGGTCGCCCACATGGAGCTCTTCGCCGGGCAGCTGGTCGTCTTTCTTCAGCCATGCGGCAGAGGTGCCGGTGTCCACTTCCACATCGCCGTTCACTTCGTCGCGCTTGGTGACAACGGCGGAGATCACTTCTTCTCTCTTCTTTTCGTATTCCTTGATGATGTTGGACTTTTCCGCTTCCCGGATGCCCTGCACGATCACCTGCTTGGCGGTCTGCGCACTGATCCGGCCGAAGGATGCCGTTTTGATCTCATCTTCGATGATGGTGCCCAGCTCATACTTCCGGCTGATGGCCTGTGCCTCTTCATAGGAGATCTGGCTTCTGGGGTCTTCCACCTCTTCCACCACTGTCCGCTGCTTGAAGAGCTTCATTTCTTTCTTTTCACGGTCGATGGCTACCCGTACCGCAGAGGTGCCGTATTCCTTCTTGAAGGCAGACTGCATGGCAGCTTCTACCTTTTCCAGCATATACTCTACCGGGATGCCTTTGGTCTTCTCCAGCAGCTCGAGCGCTTCGAACAGTTCCGCGTTCATTGTATTTTCTCCTTAATTTATGATATCTTATCTCTGAATTCCTTATGTGCGTTTACCCGGCGGGCAATCACCACGCGAAAACGGTTTCCACTTTGGAAACGGCTTTGCGGGGGAGGCGGACTTCGCCTGCTTCGGTTTCGATGACAATGCAGTCATCCGCCATGCCGGACAGTCTGCCCTGGAAGACTCTGGCGCCGTTTACTGCGGTGAAGCAGCGGGCAATAACTTCCAGACCTGCGCAGGCTTCGTAGTGCTCGGGACGGGACAGTACGCGTTCCACGCCGGGAGAGGAAACCTCCAGAGTGTAGGCGCCTTCGATGGGATCGGCTTCGTCCAGGAGGGGGTCGATGGCCCGGTGGAAGATTTCACAGTCATCAATGGAAATGCCGGGAACCTCGCCGGAAAGGGCGCCTGGCTTGTCAATGGTCAGCCGCAGGATCCAGTCGGCACCTTCCTTGACATATTCCACATCCCACAGGGTATACCCCAGGGAGGCGGCAGTGGGTTCCGTCAGTTCCCATACCTGCTGTGCAATCGGTTTTTTCATAGTCAGCTCCGTTTCGTTCCGCTGCGGCTGTTTCAAACCGCACAGGCGGATGTACAAACAAGAGAGTGGACCGCTCAGCCCACTCTCCAATCAAACGTAATCATTCACATATCTTTCAATATGCTGTGTATAGTATATCACAAAAGATCCCGGATTGCAAGAGAAATCCAAAAGATTCAAGAGAAAAAACAAGGATGCGCAGCGGCTTTCCTAGTACATATTGCCCAAAAGGAGAAATGTATCCGAAAAGGCGGTGCTTTTTCTGTTTTTTGGAGTGTGTCAGATGCGTCAGATGCAGAACTTTTCCCCATCCTGTTGAAAACCTGTGTGGATAAAACCACTGATTTGGAAAAGTGCGGCGGTTATCCAATGGTGTTTTCAACAGGTTGTTGAGAAAAATATGGGGCAAAAAGGCGATATCTTGTGTTTGGTTGGGCTGATTTGCGGTTTTTGGGGGGATATATATCCACTGAACATGAGTTTTCCACAGTTTTCCACAATGCAGGTGAATTTTGGGGATTGGGAAAACTGTTTTCCACAGAGCTGAAAACATGTGTGGGAATTGTCACAGATTTCTGCCTCCATCTGCGGGTGGACGGGAAATTTTCGGCAGATAGCTTGACAAAGACATGAAGTTGTGCTATACTCTTTTCATATGCAAATTCTTTCCGCGGGCCATTAGCTCAGTTGGTTAGAGCTCCCGGCTCATAACCGGTCGGTCCAAGGTTCGAGTCCTTGATGGCCCATCCTGGGGACATCCCCGGTGAATTTGTGTATGCAGAGGAATGATCCGTGCGGATTGTTCCTCTTTTTGTTTTCCGGGGACTGGACACGGATCTGAATGGCAGGCTGCATTCCGGCAGTGGGCGGTCTCTTTCATAACATGATTTCACATAATATAATTAATGAAGGGAATGGCTTTGTAATGCCCCAAATTATACGGACAGTACAAAAAAACACCCTATGGTAAGAAATATAAAATTTTAAGCGGTAAACTGGCTTCGTTTTTCAAGCGGAGTCAGTTTTGTTTTGGCCTGGATTCTCTCGTTGTTGTAGAATCGGATATACTCCCCAATGAGGAGGCGAGCCTCCTCAAAAGTCTTCAGTTTCACTCGATGGATACACTCCGTTTTGAGAATCGAGAAGAAATTTTCCGCCATTGCGTTGTCATACGGGTTTCCCTTACTTGACATGGATGGCGTAATGTGGTATGCTTTAGTCAGCTTGAAATATGCCTGTGAAGTGTATTGAAAGCCCTGGTCACTGTGGAGCTGCAACTCTGCAGTGACTTTCTCTTTCC
>SVSN01000043.1 GCA_015064285.1 Oscillospiraceae bacterium
GATCCACGTTTTCCGCAAACCGCAGAACTTCTTCCAGATAGGCGTACTTGTCTACAAGAACCGTTTCTCCGTCCATGGCAGTCAGCCGGACAGCACCGTTTTCGTGGGTGATCGTCCAGTCCAGCCCGGTGTCGCAGCCGATGATGGTGACGTTTTCCAGTGCTTCGTCCGGGCACCAGAAATGGCCGCAGCAGGGTACCATCTGGATTTCCCCGGGTGTGTGGTCTTCTGTCAGGGATTTCAGCAGCAGAAGCGCCGCCGCACTGACGTTTCCGTCTCCTGTAAGTACAGTATCGCCGATGGCAACGGTGACGTGTCCGTGGAGGCACAGGTCTGTCACATTGTCTTCGGCTTTGTCAATCCAGTGGAAGTTTTCTCCGCGGATGGTGAAATTGTTCATGTAGTTCCTCCCCCTCAGTCGTTGGCGGTTTCTTCTGTTTGCAGTATATCATATCTCCGGCAGAATATCATGGAAAAAATACTGCGAGAACAGAAAAATACAGTTTTTTCTATTGCCTGACAGGAAAAACTGTATTTTCTGTATTTTACCGTATTACCGCCGAACCCAGCACAAGATCTCCGTCGTAGCATACCGCAAACTGGCCGGGGGAGGGGGCACGCTGGGGGGAGTCAAATTCCAGCACACATCCGTCTTCCGTGTGCCACAGTCTTGCCGGGGCTTCTCTGTGGGCGTAGCGCAGTTTGGCCAGACAGCGGAATCCGTCCGGCAGGGGAGCGGGTGTCTGGTGGTGGAAGGGACTGCAGGCAACCCGGGTCCTGAACAGCGCAGGCTCGTCTCCCAGCACCACCCGGTTGGTCACAGCGTCCTTTTCCAGCACGAACATATGCCGCCCCAGGGCAATGCCCAGTCCCTTCCGCTGACCGATGGTGTAGCACTGCTGACCTCTGTGGGCGCCGAGAATCGTTCCGGTTTCATCCACGTAATCCCCCGGAACCGGTGCTTTCCCGGTGAACGCGGTGAGAAAATCCACATAGTCTCCGTCCGGGACAAAGCAGATATCCTGGCTGTCGCTCTTGTGGGCGGTGACAAAGCCGTGCTCTGCCGCCATCTCCCGGATTTCCGCTTTGGTGTAGTCCCCCAGGGGGAAGACGCAGTGACGGAGCTGTTCTTCGGTCAGCTGTGCCAGCACGTAGCTCTGGTCCTTGGTCGCATCCGCTGCTTTTTGCACCATGCAGTGTCCGCTTCCGTCTCTGTAAATTCTGGCGTAGTGCCCGGTGGCAACGCCGTCATACCCCTGTCGGATGGCTTCGTCCAGCAGAAAGCCGAACTTGATCTCCCGGTTGCAGACCACGCAGGGATTGGGGGTTTCCCCGGCGGCATAGCTGTCCGCAAAATACTGCATGACCCTGTCCGCAAAGGCTTCTCTGCAGTCCAGAGCCGTGTGTCCCAGGCCCAGTCTGCCGCAGACATCGGCCGCATCTCGGACGTTCTGGGCATCGGTTTCCGTGCCCATCATGGTCAGGGTCACACCGGCGCAGGATTCATATGCTTTTTTTACAAGCAGGGCTGCCCCGGAGGAATCCACCCCGCCGCTCATGGCAATCCAGATTTTCTTCATGCGTCCTCGCTTTCTCCATCGGTCAGGGTGTCGTAGTTTTCCAGAAACGAGTGCTTTACGCCGCCCAGCTTATAGCCCACCATGGTATCGATATTGGCCTTGTGGATGCTGCCGAAGATGTTTTTCTCCACGTCCGGGTTGTCTTTTTTCAGCTCCCGGATCAGGGATTTTGTCTGCCGCCTCTTGGATGCGTTTTCGTCCACAGCGGCGCTTTCGGTCATCACGCAGGCACAGGCCAGAAAGGACAGGCTGTTGTATCTTGCCCAGGCGATGATATGATCTTCATGCACCTTGTACAGCGGGCGGATCAGCTCCATGCCCTCGAAATTGGTGGAGTGGAGCTTGGGCAGCATAGCCTGGATCTGGGCACCCCACAGCATTCCCATCAGGGTGGTTTCGATCACATCGGAAAAATGGTGTCCCAAAGCGATTTTGTTGCAGCCCAGGGAACGGGCGAAGCTGTACAGGTGGCCGCGGCGCATTCTGGCGCACAGGTAGCAGGGGGATTTGTCCGTTTTTGAGGTGACACGGAAGATATTGGTATCAAAAAACTGCACCGGAATCTCCAGCAGTGCCATATTTCCCTCGATCCGCCGCCGGTTTTCGGGGGAATACCCCGGATCCATACAGATATATTCGCACCGGAACGGCACATCGGAGTATCGCTGAAGCTGTTTCATCAGCACCGCCAGCAGGGCGGAGTCCTTGCCGCCGGAGATGCAGACGCCGATCACGTCCCCTTCTTCGATCAGGCGGTATTCCTTGATGGCGGAGATAAAAGGTGCCCAGATATCCTTCCGGTATTTTTTCAATATACTCCGTACGGCTGTTTCCGCCGGGGTGAAATCTTCTTTTTTGCTCACGGTATTTCCTCCGTCTCCGGTGTCAGCCCTTCCGTCAGTTCCCTGACCACTTCGGCGGCGATGTACAGTCCGCAGACCGGCGGTACAAAGGCAACGGATGCCGGGGACTGTTTGTGTCCGTCTTCCGGATCCGGCAGGTTTTTTTTTGGCGGCACGGGAGAGTAGACAACCTTGCAGTGGTTCACGCCCCGCTTCCGCAGTTCCCGGCGCATGACCGAGGCAAGGGGGCAGGTGTTGGTCTTGGAAATGTCCGTGATGACAAAGCCGGTGGGGTCGGTCTTGTTGCCCGTACCCATGGCAGAGATCACCGGAGTACCGGCCTCTCTGCACCGGCAGATGATATCCAGCTTGGCGGTGACGGTGTCAATGGCGTCGATCACGTAGTCGTATTTTGAAAAATCATAATTCTCCGCCGCTTCGGGCAGATAGAATTCCTGCCGGGTATGCACGGTGCAGGCGGGATTTATCAGCCGGATTCTGTCTGCGGCGGCTTCTACCTTGGGTTTGCCCAGGGTGGCTTCGGTGGCAATGATCTGCCGGTTGATGTTGGAGAGGGCAACGGTGTCCGGATCCACCAGGGTGAGCTCCCCTACACCGGAACGGACAAGCGCTTCGCAGACATAACCGCCCACGCCGCCTACCCCGAACAGGAGAATATGAGCACCTGCCAGCCGCTCCATGGCAGGACTTCCCAGCAGCCGCTCCGTGCGGGAAAATCGTTTGTCGGTCATAGGAATTACTCCGATATTCCAGTAATATAGCAGGTTCATTATACAGGATTCCGCACGGGATGTCAAGGGGCGGCACTATGGCGGATTCCGGCAGAATCCCTTGACATTTCCTGTAAATGTGATATAATAAACTCACTGAATAATCTGCATGAAAGAAGGATTTACTCATGAAAGAATCAAAACGTGCGGCGGCGCTTCTGGCGGCACTGCTCATGACTCTGCCCCATCTGGCTTCCTGCGGGGAAGATACCGCAGAAGAAACCACTGTAGACACCGCTGTTTCCGATACCCAGACGACGGAAACCGAATCTCAGTGGCAGTATCCGGAAGCGGATTTTGAAGGCGCATCCTACCGGATCTATAACCAGGACAATTTCTACAATATGTATTTGACCATGAACACGGAAGAGCTGAACGGCGATATTCTGAATGACGCCGTGTACAACCGGAACCGCGGCGTGGAAGAAGCACTGAACTGCGTGATTACCGAACTGCTTCATGTGGCACCGGACTGTAACTATACTCCCATGTTTACTACGGCACGCAGCTCTGTTTTGGGCGGCAGCGACGATTACGAAGTCATGTATCTGCCGGTCAGCGAACAGATCTCTCTGGTGACCGACGGTATTCTGCAGGACCTGTATGAAGTGCCCCATCTGCAGCTGAACGAAACCTGGTGGGACAATCAGGTAAACACCACCAACACCCTGAACGGCAAGCTGTATTTCGCTTCCGGTTCTGCCAACCTGATGGCCTTTGATGGGATGTGGTGCCTGTTCTTCAACGAAAATCTGATGGAGGAATACCAGCTGGAAAAGCCCTATGATCTGGTAAGAGAAGGCAAGTGGACGCTGGATGCCCTGATCGAATACGGTTCCGCTTTCGCCAACCTGAACGGGGAAACCACCTATGCCTATACGGTGGGCAGTACGAACCAGTGGGGTGTGGCTCTGCACTCTGCCTATAGCGGTGCACCTGCCAAGTTTATCCACAGCGCCGGTGTGGAAACGCTGACCGAAGATTTCCAGCTGAATATTGAAAACGACCATTTCTACAGTGTTATGGACAAGCTGGCCATTCTGATGAACCAGGACAGCGGTATTTCCCTGAAAGCCGGTACTGACGACTTCAATGTGGAAAAAGGCGGCTATATCTACATTTTCAATTCCCGCCGTTCCCTGTTCCTGACAGCGGAAATCAAGACCGCTCAGGTGCTCCGGGAAATGGAAGACACCTTCGGGATTGTGCCCTTCCCCAAGTATGATGAAGCTCAGGACGACTACAGAACCTCGCTGGTAGTCCAGCTGTTCTACCTGACCGTTCCCGTGACCAACACCCGTCACGACCTGATCGGTACCGTTTCCGAATGCCTGACCTACAAGGGATATGCGGATGTTGTACCCGTTTACTATGATTCCGTGGTAAAGCACAAGGGTCTGCGGAACGAGGATTCTGCGGAAATGCTGGAAATCCTGCGCCGTACCAGAGGCGTGGACCCGGCCTTCATCTATGGCTGGAACCGGGATCTGCTTTCCGCCATTACAGATAAGCTGTACACCGGCAGCAGCCAGGTAGCTTCCGATGTGGCTTCCCAGAAACCCGTTATCGAATCCAAAATCGAAGAATTCATGGCGTTCTTCGGAGAATAAAAAGAATCAGAGAAAAAAGGGCTGTATCCTGCGGCGGTACAGTCCTTTTTTGCGGCAGAAAACCGGAATATATCGGCGTTCCGCACAGATTATCCCTTGACAAAACGAACGGATTATGGTATATTGAATATATCGTGAATACCTGAAAAAAGAAAGGAATTCTGTTATGAAAAAACGTATTTTTGCCATGCTGCTGGCTGCCATGATGACCGTTCCGGCACTGGTTTCCTGCGGGGAATCTGCCGACACACCGGCCGAAAATGTTCCCGGCACTGATACTTCCGCTGTGGAAGCGGAAACCGAACCTGCCTGGCAGTTCCCGGATGTGGACTACGGCGGAGCGGAATACCGGATCCTGAACTTTGACCAGCTGTGGGATATGTATATCCACATGGATATTGCCGAACAGACCGGTGATATTCTGGATGACGCAGTTTACGACCGGAACCGTAAGGTAGAAGATAAGCTGAACTGTGTTATCGCAGAAAAAAAACTGGAAAACGTTGGGAATGTGGTGACAGATCTGACGGACCTCGCCTATAACAATATTTTGGCAGGTTCCGATGAACATGACATCATGTGTCTGCCCATCGACAAGAAGGTCTCCCTGATTACCGAAGGCTGTCTGATGGACATGATTCCCATGGAAGGCTTCCATTTTGAAGAAGAATGGTGGGACCAGTACATCATTGACGCCGTAAAGCTGGACGGCAAGCTGTTCTTCACCTCCGGTGCTGCCAACCTGATGGCATACGACTCCCTGTGGGGGCTGTTCTTCAACGAAAATGTAATGGAAGAACATGCGCTGGACAAGCCCTATGATCTGGTAAGAGAAGGCAAGTGGACACTGGATAAGCTGACCGAATACTGTGCGGCTGTATGCAACCTGAACGGGGATGAAAACTATACCTACAAGAAGGACGGCAATGTGTTCTGGGGTCTGGTAACCCATGACAGCGGTGCACCGGAAAAGTTCCTGTATTCTGCCGGTGTACGCTATGTACAGACCGATGACGAAGGCGATATCAACTTCACCCTGTCCGGCGACCATGTCTACTCTGTATTTGACAAGCTGGCATACCTGCTGAATCAGGATATGGGTATGACCATCAAGGGGCACACCACTGACTTTGACGCCGATCTTGGCGGGTATATGCACATATTTACCGCTCGCCGTGCCATGTTCCTGACCGCGGAAATCAAGGCGGCACAGCTGATGCGTGATATGGAAGATACTTTCGGTATCGTACCCTTCCCCAAGTATGACGAAAATCAGGAAAATTACCAGTCCACCATCGTTTCCACTATGCTGTACTGGTGCATTCCCGCCACCAACTCCAAGGTGGAAATGACCTCTACCATTTCCGAAGTGCTGACCCACGAAAGCTATGAAAATGTAATTCCCGTATATTACAACTCTGTTGTGGAACATAAGGGTCTGCGGAACGAAGATTCCATCGAAATGCTGGATATCATGCGCCAGAACAAGGGCGTGGACATCGGTGCCATTTACGCCTGGAACGTTGATCTGAGCGCATCTCTGCGTACCCTGATCTACAAGGGCGACAGCCAGGTGGCCTCCACCATCGCCAAGGCACAGACCGGTATCGAAACCAAGATCGCCGAATTCAAGAAGTTCCTGGAAGACTGACCTATTAAAACCAAAGGACTGTACTCATCACGAGCACAGTCCTTTTTTGTATGTCCGGAGAATTATTTTACCGTGTATTCGCAGGTATCCAGATCGGCTTCGATGACCGTGCCGTCTGCCCAGGTGGTGCGCTGCTTCCGGTAGTCGCCGTCTATAAATTCATGCTTCACCATCTGCTGCAGCGCCAGCTTGCCGGCAAGGCTGCAGGCTTCTTTTACATCCGCTACGGTTTCACGGCTTGCCTGAATGGAGCAGTAGACCGGGTTGCCGTTGAGGATGGCGTACAGGTAGGGAGAGTCGGTGCCGGGAATGCCCCAGCCGCCCTTCGTGGCCCTTGTACCGATCCAGGGAATCACCACACAGTCGTGGTAAACCAGATTGTACAGGGGAATCGGCACACCGATGGCGTCGGCGTTGGAAGAACCCCAATCGGAAGTATAGAAGGGCGCATGGTGACAGAGCACCTGTGATTTCATCATGCAGCCCAGGGTTTCTTCGGAGCTGGGAATGATGCCCCGGGATGTCAGGATGTTCAGACATTCGTTCCGGGCATCGGCGCACTGCTTCCGGGTCATGGGGTGTTCGGGGTTGAAGCATTCGTCCAGGCATACTACCGAGAATACATCCAGATAGGATCCTTCGATCACGATACCCAGCCGCTCAAACTCGTCGTAGTTCCGGCGCACATATTCCGGTGCCAGGGTGGCGCAGAGCCAGGAGTGGGGGCCGCCGTACCAGACGGAACAGAAGGGATGGCTGCCGTCGATGTTTTCCAGAGCATTGTTGATGTCAAAGGAGGGTGCATCGTAGTAATAGTCCCGGTACTGGTCGTGGATGCCGAAGATGTAGCCCAGCTCTCTTGCGGTATCGGAGAGATGCTTCATGCCCTCTGCACCGCCGGCGGCTTCATGAGGCGGGAACGGATCGGGATGGAGGTTGTCATACCCGTGATTGCCCCAGCCGTCCAGATGGATATAGGCTTCCTCCAGACCCTTTTCCCGCAGGGCACGAAGCTGATCGGCGCGGGCATAGAAGGATGTGTGGTAGTCATTGTGGGCCGGATTGTCCTTAGCGTAATAATCGGACTGCGGATGAATATGCACGGCAATGCCTTCGTGGATGATCGGCACGCCCAGCAGCCGCTTTACCGCAGGATTCCGCGCACATTTTTCCGCCAGCGTGTACAGTTCGCCCCGTTCCGCCAGATATTCCCGGTAGCTGTGGGCGAAAGTGTTGTAGTCGCAGTTCTCAAAGAACCGGTACAGCATCTTCCGGGGGTAGGCCATGTAACCGAGAGAAGTGCGGAACAGAGGCTCCACATTCTCTCCCCGGAGCTTGTATTTGGCGTCGTATGGAGTGTCGAACACGGCAAGATAACCGGAATTGTCTCTGACCTGTCCGTACATGGGCATGTAGGCGTCCCGTTCGTAGACGGTGCCGTCCCAGATCCGGATGGGGGAACCGGCGGGAACCAGCGTACCCTGCATCCGGGGCAGAACGGTATAGCCGTGGCCGGGTTCGGTGCCGTTAAAGTCCACAGCGGCCGGGAAGGATACAAACTGCACCTGCCCCCGTGTGTCCCCTTCCAGGCGGCTTACGAAATACAGATCATCCCGTGTGTTTTCCACATATACCAGCGTGTGCAGCACCAGACCGTCCGGCAGGGTGTATTCTGCGCCGAAGCCGTGCCATGTGCCGGTCTTCCGTTCGGCGGCTGTGCACTGTGCTTCGTCCAGATAATATACAGAGCCGTCGGTCAGCTCTACATAGGGTCTGCCGGACATCTGCCATAGATCGCCGTTTGCCAGCGTGATTGTATATACGGCTTTTTCGGGTATTGCGGTGACAGTCAGCGCCTGTCCTTTGATTTCCATCATGGTAGGGTTCTCCTTTCAGCAGGTAACAGTTTTACAGTGTCTTGTACATAAACCGGTATTTCGGATGCATACCGAGGGATTCGTAGAAGTGGTGGGCACCGTCATTGAAGTCCCAGCAGAGCAGGTTCAGGTGCACAGCACCCCAGGCACGGGCACGGTTTTCCGCTTCTGCCATCAGAGCGTGGCCGATCCCCTGTCCCCGGCAGTTTTCGTCCACCACGATGTTCTCGATGTGGGCGTTTTTCAGTTCCACAAAGCCGGAGCGGGTGTTCAGGGACATATGGCAGACGCCGCAGACGGTGCCGTTATCGCTCTCCACACAGAGCAGGATGGTGTTTTCTTCCGTCAGGTGCTTTGCAAAGGCTTCTTCGCTCAGCGTCATTTCGTGACCGGCAAAAAACTCCGGTACGCCTTCGCTGTGAAGCAGGGAGGTCTGGTGCAGAAGGGCATTTACGGCATCCAGATCCGCCATGGTACAGGTTCGTATGGTCATGGTGTTCTCCTTTGTCAGCGGATTTCCGTGATTTCCACCCTTGCGCCGGAGAGGACGGTGGGAACGGGTTTGCCGTAGGTGTTTGCCGGACTGCCGGTGACAGTCCAGGTGACGGTATTTTCCCCTTCGGTCAGAAGATCGGTGATATCCAGCCGGTAGGGCTTGTACAGCAGCACACCTGCGCTCTGTCCGTTGACGGTGATATCCGCCCGGTCATGCAGTTCGTTCAGGCAGAAGCGTACCAGACGATTTTCGGCGGGGGTATAGGTAAAGGTCTGTCTGGTTTCGGAAAGGGCGGTGATTTCAGCCAGAACTTCTCCGGGATTTTCGCCCAGCTCCGGCAGGACATCCGTGTTCATCCCCAGAATCACCACAGACCAGGGTGCGATTTCCACCGGGTACCGGAGACCGTCGTCACAGATTTCGGCATACACGGTTTCTGTTTTCCCGGTAAAGGGATCGAACCGGCGGCAGGCACCGGATTTGTCTGTTACCAGATGGCCCCGTACCCATGTATCACCTTCGTTGAACAGGAGGAAGAAGGGATAGCCGCTCTTGGTCAGGTGGACAAAGCGGATATCGGCGGTTTGTGCATCGAAATAAGAGGTCTTCTTCACATTCTTTTTCATATAGTCGCCGAAGTCGCTGCCGCGGTGCATTTTTCCGCCTTCGGTGACGAACTGGCCGATTTTACGTACCAGCGAGGGGGTCAGACGGAGGCGGCTGTCGATGAGCAGGGTATCATAAACATACCGGTCGATGTACAGCTTGCCGTCATGGACACGAACCCGATCTTCCAGCTGATCCATGGTCAGGTAGTTGAAGGTGTACCCCATTTCATACAGTGGCTTTACGGGTACCACGGGCATATAGTCCCCGTCGCAGAGCACTGCCGCATGGGGATTGTTGGTGTTTGTGGTGTTCAGCCAGCTCATCCGCTTGATATAGTTCGCAAGCGGTTTGTACTGATCCCAGAAGATGCTGCCGGGGCCCACATCCGGGGGCCTTTCATCGGACTGGAGGGGTGTTTTCAGAGAATAATAGAAGGCGTGAGGGGCGATCATGTTGACTCCTCTGGCAAAGAGGAAGTTCAGATACCACAGGATTTCCGCCGGGGACAGGTCCCAGGGATTGCCTTTCTGTCCGCATACGCCCAGTGCTTCACACAGATTCCGGGAGATCCCCTTGTGGCGGGCCATATCCGCGCTGCATTTGGCAAGGGGGGAATCGGGGGAGGTCAGCTCCGTCCCCGGTTCGATCATGCGCCATACCAGATCCTGTCCGGGAATGTCGAAAGCTTCTTCCATACCGATGTCCTGGCTGGCTGCCGGATGGCCGGTGAGGGCGATGCCGTGGTGGAGGCACCAGTCCTGCAGGGGCTTGTAGTAAGCATTCAGCAGACCCTGCCGAAGCGCCATGTCGTAATAATACTTGCCGTCTCTGGCCCAGCGTTTTTCAGCAGGGGCAAAGAGCTGTGCCGCCAGCATTTTCGCATCCCCACCGCAGGCACCGAAGGTTTCGTGGAAATCGTATGTCCAGGGGATTTTATGGGTGATGGTAATTCTGCCGTTTTCATCGATTTCGGTTTTGCCCATCTTCGCACAGCGGCCGGTCAGGGAAGGCTCGTCTGTGAAGATGGCGGTGATGGTGGAACCGAAGTCGGCGGAGAACCGTTTGTAGTACACTTCATGGGTGGAGGCGATAAAAGCGGCGGTGGCTTCCGGATTCAGCAGGTCAGCGGCGGCGGGGGCGCTTGGCTGTCCGTCTTCTTCGTCCGGTGCGATGCCGCGGATGGTGCCGTGGGTGAAGCCGAGAATGAAATCGTACCAGATATAGCCTTCGGGAATCTCATCGTCGTCCGTGCGCACATCGGTGATCTTGCCGTCCCCGTCAAACTGCAGTGCCATGCGCATCTGGGCTTCTTCCCCTTCTTCCAGTGTATAGCTGCCGGTGGGGCGGGCATACAGGGCGCGGGCGGCAAAGAGCGGGTTGGCTTTCACCACCATACCGTGGGCGGAACCGGAGGGATACATGGCTTCGTCATACAGCATGACCAGCATCCGGCGCTTCTTTGCGGCTTCCAGACAGGCTTCCACCATATCCAGATAGGTTTCCCCCATATAGCCGCCTTCCACTTCCATACCCATCCGGGGGTGGATGATGAAGCCGTTTACGCCTTTTTTATGAAAATCGTCTACCTGACGGACAAGCTCGTCTCTGTCCAGCCGGTCGTTCCAGAACCAGAACGGCAGGGCGGAGAAAGCGTTGCCCGGGCGGGCGAACATTTCGCTGAGAATATCAAACATGGTGTGTCTCCTTTGGGGTTTCTTTGCGTTCTTTTGTTTTTATTATACATGATTTTTCTGCGGAATGCAAGGGTTTGCAGGAGGCTCCCTTTTTTGTTTGCTTTTTTGGTTTCGGTTTCTGCTTACAGCGGGGGTGTTTTTCTTAAATTGTTTGTTTAGGTTCCCTCGCGGGGGCTGCCCAGCACACTTACTGCGTAAGTGGGATAGGAGAGAAGGAAGATCTGCGGATCTCCCTCCCCTCTCAACCCCCACTTTCTTCGAAAGTGTAAAGACCTCCCACCACCCCACTCTCTTGATGGGATTACAAAATATAGTTCTGGTTTATGACGCCAGTTTTGATTTACAGGGGGTGCAGGATACGGTGAGTCAGCTTTGGACATTCGGTATACCGCCGGGTAGTTGAGCGAACATGAGGCTGTCGTTTCTCTGGGTACAAAGCACAGTTGGGCTACTGAAGAAAAATGAGGGATAAACGTTCGTAATCCGTAGGGCGGGATGCCCACATCCCGCCGTCGTACGTTCTGCATTTTCTTCATCGCTGTTGTACCGTCACACGTTTTGCAATCACGTTACCCCTGTTATGATATCGTACGTTTTGTAATCCTCCACCTCTGTCTCCCTAAAAAACACCCACATCCCCCCGCAGACCCCTTGACTTTCCGGGGAAACTGTGGTATCATATACCCATCCCCGCAAAAACGGCGGGAACCAAATGGGGGAGCGCACCCCGGCTGCTGCGGACGGACAATACCGAAAACACGCTGTTCCTACACGCACCGGCAGGATGCCTCCGGACAGATGCTGTCACCCAAAATTTTCAAAGGAGATTCTATGGACGACCCGGACGAGGATACCGCTTGTAATGCTCTGTGCCGACTAAGTTTATATAGATGGAATACGGCATATCTGTATGCACTCCGTATGCACTACAGGTATGTCTTTTTGCGTCTGAATCGGTTCATGACCTGATGTTTTCCCCGGAAAAACGAAGCAAAAACGTATAATTATGCAAAAAGAATGTATACATAACCGGAGGAAATATCTGACATGACAATCGGTATGCAGCTTGTACTGCAGCTTGTTCTCATACTGCTCAATTCCGTGTTTGCCTGCGCGGAGATCGCGGTATTATCCGTCAGCGAAGCCAAGCTGACCAAACTGGAAGAAGAAGGCAACAAAAAAGCAAAAACACTTCGCAAACTGGTGGAGGAACCTTCCCGTTTCCTGTCCACCATTCAGGTAGCCATCACTCTGGCGGGCTTCCTGGGTTCCGCTTTCGCCGCCGATAACTTTTCCGAGCGGCTGACCGGCTGGATCATGAGCCTGAATCCCACTCTGCCGGAAGGTCTGATCGACAGCGTTTCCGTTATCGTGATCACTCTGATCCTGTCCTATGTGACCCTGATTCTGGGGGAACTGGTGCCCAAGCGGATCGCCATGAAAAAGCCCGAAGCCGTGGCGCTGGGGCTGGCAGGGATGCTCTGGGGCGTTTCCAATGCGTTCCGTCCCATCGTATGGCTGCTGACCGTCTCCATGAACGGTGTTCTGCGGCTGTGCGGCATTGACCCCAACGAACAGGACGAAGAGGTCAGCGAGGAAGAAATCCGGCTGATGGTGGACGAAGGGGAATCCAAGGGGATCATTGCGGAAACCGAAAAGGAAATGATCCAGAACGTGTTTGAGTTCGACGACCTGACCGTGGACGAATTTGCTACCCACCGGACGGACATCTGCCTGCTGTGGATGGAAGATGATCTGGACGCATGGGAAGCCGAAATCCACGAAACCCGTCACTCCATCTACCCCGTCTGCGGCGAAACCAAGGACGATGTCATCGGTGTGCTGTCCGTGAAAGACTACTTCCGGCTCCGTGACCAGGGCAAGGATGTGGTGGTCAGAGATGCCGTCAAAGCACCGTTCTATGTGCCCGAAGGGATCCACGCGGACGTACTGTTCCGCCAGATGCAGACCGGCCGGAACCACTTTGCGGTGGTACTGGACGAATACGGCGGTATGTTCGGGATTGTCACCATGAACGACCTGCTGGAACAGCTTGTGGGCGACCTGACGGACAACGAAGACCATGAGGAAGAAGTGCCCATGATCGTCAGAACCGGCGAGGATACCTGGGATGTACAGGGGATCTGCCCTCTGGATGACGCAGCGGAAGAAATCGGCATCGAACTGCCCGTGGACAAGTATGACACCGTGGGCGGCTATGTGTTCTCCAGCTACGGCGTAATCCCGGACGACGGCACGGAATTCGAAACGGAAATCGACCGGCTTCACGTGAAGGTAACGGGGATTCAGGATCACCGTATCGTGGCCATGACCATCACCCTGCTGCCCGAACCGGAAGAGGAAGATGAGGAAGATAAAAAATCCCGGAAGAAGTCTGATGAGGACGAAGAGGACGGAAAAAAGAAGTCCAGAAAGTCCGATGAGGAAGACGACTGATCCGAACTGGGTTCATAAAGTACAAAAGAGTCTCTGCGGAGGCTCTTTTTTCGCCTTTACATATCCTTTACAAAGTTGTAAAATAATTTGTTTTACATACAGTAAGCTTGTGTGGTATACTGAAAAAAACAACAGGGGAGGCTGGAGTATGAAACGGATATGTATAGCAGCACTGGCAGGACTGATGCTGTTTACCGGCTGCCGGGGATCTTTGCCCGGAATGGAGGACAGCCGCGAAAAGGAAACAGCAGCACCGGTAAAGCTGACGGAAGTATTTGAAAACTATCAGGTATACGAGCAGGTGGAGGTACCGCTGCCGCCGGACTGCAAAGAGGGAGGGACGGTTGGGGTACTGCAGAGCACTGAGGACGGTTTTGCCGGTACCTATCGAACGGATTCCGGAGAGCGGTGGGCTGAATATGACTGGGAGGGAAACCTTTTGGAAACGGCGGATCTGCCGCCCTATGAAAATCTGACCGCGCTGAGTACCTGTCTGCTGCTGGAGGATGGGGCAGCACTGCTGGTGAACAACTATTTCCCGGAGGACGGTTTTCTGCTGGTCGGGGAACTGTGTCTGGTGCAGAAAAACGGAGAGGTGACGGGACGGTATCCCTTTTCCTCCTACTTTGCACAGCCGCCTCAGCTTCTGCGGAATGATGACCGGATTCTGCTGATGGACTACAATACCGATACCCTTTGGGTGTTCGACCATGGGCTGGAGATGACCGGTTCCTTTACACTGGCCTACAGCCCGGATACACTGTCCTTCGGTGCGGACGGCACCCTGTACTGTCAGGCCTATGACGGACTGGTATACACCATAAGTCCGGAAAACGGGTACATGGAACCGGTACTGCAGAAACCTGTCGGAAATGAGACATACCGTCAGTACACTGGTCTGGGGCAGGATCTGTATGAATACACAGCGGACGGGTTTTTCCGTGTCGCAAAGGCGGAAGACGGTTCCTTTGGGGATCCTGAGCTGCTTTTGGACTGGAACACCTCCGGACTGGCCTATGAGCGGATCGATATTCTGGCGGTCCCCGATCCACACACCCTGCTTTGTATGTCCGGCAACAATCTGGATAACCGGGAAAATCTGGTGCTGCTGCGCCGCCTGCCGGACGATCAGGTGCCGGAGCGTAAAATTGTGAACCTGTTTATGGCGGCAGGCATGGAGATGGATGTGCTCCAGCGTCTGGCGGCGGAATTCAATCTGCAGAACCGGGAATACTATGTCCGTGTGGAAACAACGGATTTCATGCGTGTCTCCGAGACGGAGGAGCTGATATACAGTATGCTCCGGGATGGAGATATACCGGATCTGCTGTATCTGAACAGCTATCTGGACGCGATGTACATGAATCTGCTGAAGCAGGGATATCTGATGGATCTGACCGATCTGGCAGAACCGCTCACCACCAGTGCGGAAGCGGCTGTGCGGTACGGCGATGTCTGCGGAAGAATCCCTTTGTTTATCCGGTATCATACTCTGCTGTCCGCTAAAGTGACGGAACCGCTGACGGCAGAAACCCTGCTGGCCTGCCGGGAGAATACTGACGGCGCGCTTTTCTCCGCAAATATGGCAAACGAGCTGCGAGAGGTGATTCAGAACGTGTTCATTGATCCGGACACGGGAGAATGCTCCTTTGATTCGCCGCTGTTCCGGTCATATCTGGAACTGATCCGGGATGCGGAAAGCCTCACCGATTACCGGCTGGGCAGACTGGATGAGTCCCATGGGAGTGGGTATCAGAGCTTTTCTCTGGTGAACAGCAGCCTGCCGGAATCTCTGCAGACGGGCAGCCCGCTGTTTTTGCAGTTGCCTCTTTCCACCATCGGTGCCTGGAGTGTGACAAAGGTGATCTGGGGAGAGACAGACTTTGCCGTATGCGGATACCCCGGAGCCATGACGCTGCCGGTTCTGGACTGTTCTCTGGCGGTTCTCCGGGACGGTGCCTGTACGGACGGAGCGAAAGCGTTTCTGGAATTTGTCTTAAGCGACGATGTACAGACTTCGGCATACCTGTCCCAGTACGTCATGCCCGTCACTTCCTCCGCACTGGAAATTCTTCTGGAAAAAGACTGGTTTCAGCTGTTTGTGAACGATGCAGAGCCGTACAGGGATGCTCTGTACCGGGGGTATATGGACGACGCGGTGATTGAAACCGATATTACCTCTATCCGGGTTGATGAAAATTCCCGTACAGAACCGGAAATTACGGAAGGAAACCGGACAGTGTACGGTGACAGGATCCGGAACATCCGGCTGACCGAGGCGGATAAAGCACAGATCCGGGCCCTGCTGGAGAATGAAAACTGCGGACGGATGGGTGACCCCACAGTGGACGATATTCTGTGGGAAGAAATCAGCGCGTTCCTGTCCGGCGACCGGACCATGGAAGACACCGTCCGTGTACTCCAGAGCCGTGTGAGCACGTATCTTGCGGAAATTCAATAGGATATCCAAGTATGGCTGTCGACACCGGCGGCCATATTTTTATCAACCGGTGATTGAAAATAAAACCACCGATTGATGATTGTATTTTCCCGGACAGTCTGCTATACTGAAAGCACACCGGTGAATCAATCACAAAGGAGAAAATACATGAAACTGCATCTGGGAGAAACCATCCGTCAGCTGCGGCAGAGAGACTGTCGTACCCAGGAAGAACTGGCACTGGCGCTGGGGGTGAGCTGTCAGGCTGTGTCCCGTTGGGAGAAGGGCGGCGCATATCCCGATATGGAGACGGTTCCCGCCATTGCCAATTATTTTGGGGTTTCCATTGATGAGCTGTTCGGGTATGAGAATGAACGGGAGAAAAAGATAGACACCCTGACAGAAAAGATATATGAAATGAACCGGCAGAACAACGGTCGGGATGTATGTATGGACGAATGCATCCGGCTTGCCAGAGAGGGTCTGGCAGAATTTCCGGGAAATGAAAAACTGATGCTGTGTCTGGCGTCCATGCTGTACAACGCAGGATATGTGCGTTACGGGGAATGCCACTTCATTGATGAAGAAGGTTATAGTATGTACGATACAGAACGGCACAAAACCTATGCGGAATGGGCGGAAGCCATCCGGTTATACGAAAAGCTGCTGACCACCCTGCCGGAAGGGAAAATGCGGCAGACAGCGGTCAGGGAACTGGTACAGCTGTATCTGAACACGGGGGAAAAAGAAAAGTCCCATACCCTTGTGGATACGGTTCCGTTCTTTGGGGACTGCCGGGAGTTCCTCAGGCTGAACACCTGTGACGGCAAAGAACGTGCAGAGATGCAGGGACAGGCACTGCTGACTGTGGCGAATGCCTTCTCGGAAACCCTGATCGGCGGTGTTATTGTGAACGGAACCCATCTGACACCCACAGAATCGGTACAGACGGTGGAAAATGCCATTGCAGTGTATGATCTTATATGCACAGACGGGAACTATGGTGTGTATCACGGCGCAATGGTGACGCTGTATCTGTTCCTGTCCTACTGGCGCTGGCGGGCGGATGATCGTGACGGGGCTTTTGCTGCACTGGACAAGGCGCTGGAACACGCAAAAATCTCTGATGTTCTGACAGAAAAGGGGGAGATCTGCTATACTGCCCCCCTGCTCCGGCTGACGAAAGATCACTGGAACCCCCATATCGAACGGGGAGCCGAAACCCTGCCGGAGGACTGGCCATGGTGGTGTATCCCGGGCAATGGTGCGGTAAAGGCTGAGATGGAAGCCGACCCCCGTTGGGCCGATTGGGTACGCCGCTGCCGGGAAGCCTGAAACCGAAAAAATACCCGCAATCCTGTTACGGAAAGCGGGTATTTCTGCTTTATGGGAATTACTTGGTAACTCTCTTGTACTGAGGACCGTAGTTGGCACATGCTCTGTAGTCAGCACCTTCCTTGTCCATGCCGAATGCGTTCCATGCGGCGGGACGGAAGATGTCAGCGTCCGGTACGTTGTGCATGCATACGGGGATCCGCAGGATGGAGCACAGGGTGATCAGGTCAGCACCGATGTGGCCGTAGCTGATAGCACCGTGGTTGGCGCCCCAGTTGTTCATTACGTCGTAAGCGGTCTTGAAGGGGGAACCTTCCTTGCCGTCACAGCGGGGTGCGAACCATGTGCAGGGCCAGGTGTAGTCGGTTCTCTTCCACAGCACGTCGGTCACTTCGTCGGGCAGGCATACAGTCCAGCCTTCTGCAATCTGCAGAACCGGGCCCAGACCTTCTACCAGATTCAGTCTGATCATGGTGCAGGGCATTTCTGCCTTGGTTACGAAACGGGAGGAGTACCCGCCGCCGCGGAAGTATCCGAGGTCAGCAAAGTTCCAGGTGGTGTTTTCCATGATGGCACGCTGGTCGGCTTCGGTAATGTCGTACCATTCCTTGATCATGGGAACGCCGTTTTCATCGGTGGCAGCAGCATTGGCGTCCACGCAGCAGGCACCGGAGTTGATCAGGTGGATGAAACCGCCGTTTTCCAGAGCAACACCTTCCACATCGTAGCCGGAAGCTCTCTTAACGGCTTCGGGGCTCCAGTAGGTACGAACGTCGGCAAACATCTGGGGACGGTTGGTCAGCAGCTTCATGAACAGCATGCCCAGGCCGTTGAGAACGTCGTTTTCGGTGGCCAGGATGTAGGGTTCACGGGCGCCGTTCCAGTCGAAGGAGGAGTTCAGCATAGCTTCCGGGAAGTCACAGTTGGGATAGAAGTCGGTCCACTGTCTCTGACCCTGGAAACCGGCGGCGATGGCGTTGTGGCCAACCATTTCTTCTTCGCAGCCTTCAGGCAGGTTGGGATTGCCGTTCATCAGATCCTTGATGATCACCATCATCTTTACGACAAATTCCCACTGTGCGTCCTTTTCTTCGCGGGATTTCTGCATATCTTCGGGGTTCTTGTCGAAGCCTTCGATAGCATTTGCCTTTACCCATGCCATAGCCTTGTCAAATTCGGCCTTGTCATAGATTTCTTCGGTCATGCGGCGGATCAGTTCCACTTCGTCCACGGATTCCACGCGCATACCCAGGTATTCTTCGATGAAGCGGGAATCAATGATGGAACCGCCGATACCCATGCAGATGGAACCGATCTGCAGATAGCTCTTGCCTCTCATGGTGGCAGCGGCTACGGCAGCTCTGGCAAAGCGCAGGATCTTTTCCTGTACGTCAGCGGGCATATCGGTAACTTCGTCCAGATTCTGTACGTCGTGGCCGTAGATGCCGAATGCGGGCAGACCCTTCTGGGCGTGGGTTGCCAGTACGGATGCCAGATAAACAGCACCGGGTCTTTCGGTACCGTTGAAGCCCCATACAGCCTTGATGGTATTGGGGTCGGTATCCATGGTTTCGGAACCGTAGCACCAGCAGGGAGTTACGGTCAGGGTGATGTCCACGCCGGCCTTTCTGAACTTTTCAGCGCAGGCAGCAGCTTCGCCTACCCGGCCGATGGTGGTGTCGGCGATGATGACTTCCACGGGTTCGCCATTCGAGTATTTCAGGTTTTCGGTGATCAGCTTCTGGGCGGCCTTGGCCATTGCCATGGTCTGATCTTCCAGGGATTCACGAACCTTCAGGGGGCCGCGTCTGCCGTCGATGGTGGGACGGATACCGATTACGGGATAACCGCCGATCAGTCTGGATTCTGCCATAATGTAACATCCTTTCTATTGTGAGAGAAAAATAATTTTTTTACATACGGGAGCAAAACTCCCACCGGTTTTTCAGGGGATATGCAGTCCCGGGTTGTCCATAGTATACCATGACAGGGGGAAAATTGCAATGTAATTTTTGAAAATTCACGGATACAGACAGGAAATTTTATATTTCAGAAGGGTTTTTACGCCTGTTTTTTTATTCCTGCAGCAGCAGAGGCGCTGTGAAAAGCATCTCCCTGAAACCGGCATAGGCGGAAAGAAACCTGTCTTCCGTGCCGTCGTCCCCGATGGTTGCCTCATAGGAAGGTCTGCCGGACTCTGCCCCATACCAGGCGGGCACAGCGGAAAGGGGGGACGGTTCTTTGGAAACTTCCGCCGCAGACATCCGGGCAAGGAGCCGTCCTGTGCTTTCCGCCCGGGAAGAAGGCTGGGGCGGGACGGTCAGCCGGTTTTCGCTGCCGGTGCCGAACACACAGAACAGAGCCGGTGCCTGAAAGCGGAGGTACTGCCGGATGGCAGCGGATTCAGGGCATTTTTCCACAGGATACATCTCCGCCTGTTCGCCGAAATACAGGAGAATATCCGTCATGGCGCCGTTGCGAAAATCGTGTGTCTGCCTGTCGGAATCCGGCGGTGCGGCAAAGACATCCGGATTTGCCATGGGCAGTACGCAGATCCGCCGGCGGGCATATAGTCCGGGCAGATGAATCCGGTACAGCCGCCCGCCTTCTGTCAGCAGCCGGGCGTATTCTTCCAGAAACCGGAGCAGCAGGGCAGAGGAAAGCCAGTCTGCAGCGGAAAAACCTCCTGCATACACCAGGGCAGGCAGTTCCCCCTCGCCGCCGATGGATACGGCATACAGACTCCGGCCTCCCGCGCTCTGTCCGATGGACTGAAGCCGGCAGCAGGCGTAACGTTCGGTCAGTGTCCAGAGCTGCTCGCTGAAAGTTTCATAAGGCTGGGGACGGGTCAGCAGACGGACAAGAGGAATGGGCTCGGCAGTACGGGTAGTGGTGGTCATTGGGAAATCTCCTTTTTGTTTTTTTCAGTATATGCACACACATCCGCCGGAATGTTTACAAAAGGCCGTGGAATCCGGAAAGACAGCATGGTATAATATCTCCGTATCACGACAGAATACCCGGAAATGAGAGGATAATACTGTGAAAACGGAAAAAATGCGGCTGACATACCTGCCGGCCCTGGCGCTGCTGCTTCTGCTGCTGTCTGTCCTGGGGCGGGGAATGGGATACATATACAGCACCATGGCTACGGATATTGCCTACAGCGATCTGACGGTGGAGATCATGGGCATTTTTGTGGAAGTGCTGACGGTGCTGCGAACGGTTGCGGGCTACTGCGGGATCCTGTACGCCATGTACCGCTGGGAACGGGACGGTGCCTGCCGGTATCGCTGCGGCGGTGCCGTGACACTGGTTGTGCTGGCCTGTGACGCTGCCGACTGCCTGTCCCGGTATCTGGTGGACAAGGCCACCTCCAGCATAACCGATATGGAAACGGTGGCTGCCATCTGGCTGACCATGCAGTTCTGTTACAGTACCATTCTGGTGGTGCTGTGCTGGTGTACGGGACGGTTTCTGTTCCATCCCGCTGCCGGAAAGGCTCCCGCTTCTCTGGAAAGAGCGGCGGTGCAGTGCGTTCTGTATCAGACCGGGATCCGGCTGCTTCTGGAAATCTACTATCTTATCGACTTCCTGACTGCCTATTCCCATGTGACAGGGAACGAGGTTTCCGCCATCATCGGTCAGTTTCTGTATACGCTGGTGCTCTACGGCGGCGCGGCTCTGGGCATGGCTGTGGGACTTTGTCTCTGGCTGCGGCATCTTTACGGAGAGAAAACGGCATCTGTCACCGAACAGGCAGCCGATCCGGCGGAAAATACGGCGGAGAACGGCTGAAGAAATACATTCTTGTATGCCATTGCCCTTGCAATTCTCAAAGCAGTATGCTATAATAATATTTTAGAGCACATATATCTCAGAATCATATCGGAGGAATCCCATGAAATTATCGCATAAAATTACAGCAGTTCTGGCTGCCTGTGCCATGGTTCTCCCCATGACCGGCTGCAGCAATCCCCAGTACTATCGCTACGACTACGATCTGAGCGAATACATCACCCTGGCAGAGTACAAGAACCTGCCGGTACTGGTGGATGAAGTCAATGTCACCGAAGAAGAAGTACAGCAGGAAATCATGTCCACAGTTCTGTATTTTGCCCAGGACAAGGAAGTGGACAGAGCATCCGCCAGAGGAGACAAGGTAAAGTTCTCCTGTACGGCAACACTGAACGGTGCGGAAATGGCAGAATTCCGTGAAGAAGAAGGCGCCATTGTACTGGGCTTTGAGTCTTACGGAAAAGATGCGGAAGCAGCGCTGACCGGTGTGAAAGCCGGCGATACCGTGAAAGCGGACCGGAAACTGGCAGACAACTATCCCGATGAAGATCTGGCCGGCAAAACGCTCCAGTACACCTTCACAGTGACCGGTGTGTACGAATCCGTACAGCAGGAATACAACGATACATTTGTCAAAGCATATCTCGGTTTTGACACAGTGGAAGAATACGAACTGCGTCTCAGAGAGGCCATGCTTACTGCCGCAGAAGAAAGCCAGCTTTCCAGCAAGGTGGTGCAGACCTGGACGGTGGTTCTGGAAAACACTGAAGTGATCAAGTATCCCGAAAAGGAAATGGAACAGATTACCGGCCAGCTGATCGCAGAAGTGGAAGCCTACACCAAGGCAGTCGGTATGACCTTTACCGACTACACCCAGATCCGTTACGGCATGACGGAGGAAGAATTCCGTGCCAATGTTGCCGATATGGCAAAGGATCAGATGAAGCAGGACATGATTGTATATGCCATCGCCCGTGCGGAAAATCTGAAAATCACCGATGCCCAGTATCAGGAATATGCGGAAATGTACATGACCCAGATGGGCTTCTCCACAGTGGAAGAACTGGAAAAGCGGTACACCAAAGAAGCCATCTGCGAAGGGATTCTGGGGGATCTGGCCAAGGAATGCGTGGCAAATTATGCTGCGGTTACTTATTCCGGAAAATAAACAAAACGAAAACGGTTCACCTGCCGATGGACGGAAATGTCCGGGCGGTGAACCGCTTTTTTGTTGTATACTCTTTGTCAGAGCGTGATCTGTTCCATTTCAAAATCCATAACGGTTTCCTGGTGCATACCGGGAGTATACACGGGAACGGTGCAGCCGGTGGTATCGGCGGATTCCGTAAAGGAGAGGGTACAGAGAGGGGAGAAAACCGAACTGCGGTCCAGCAGCGTGCGTACTTCTGCGGCGGAACCGGAGATCGTGACAACCACCGGGTTGGCAGGAGTCAGAATGGACAGGGGCGTATGGCCGTCCAGCAGTACATCCGGGCGCAGCAGCAGGTTTTCCGGCCGGTTGCAGTATTCTCTGTTCATCAGCAGAATCTGGGGGGATGTGTCACAGGCAAACCGCCGGAGCTGGAGCAGTCCCAGCTTGGTTCCTTCCGCGGTCATGTCGCTCTCACCGTTGGCGTATACCGTCAGGGTGGGTACCGGAACACCGGGCATCACACGGGCTGACTGTTCCAGATAAGCGGACAGAGACAGCGCAGTGCTCTCCCGTTCCGCAGTGCCTCTGACCAGCACGATAAACTTATGTACATGCCGGTGGAGCATCAGTCCCAGCATTCCGCGGGCAGCAATAAAAGCCGGATCCCCTTTGCCGCAGGCGATGGAGTACCGCCGGGCTGCCAGAGCATCGTCCAGAGTTCCCCGGGCACTGACACCGGTCATTCCGTAAAGCGGCAGAGCCTGACTGAAGGCTTCTTCTCCTCTGCAGGCGTTGCCCATGCCCCATACGGCGTCCGTCATGCGCAGCTGATTTTCCCCCGGTATGGCATAGGGTTCGCCCATATAATTCCCCGGCTGAAACAGGGTCAGGAGCGCGCCGGTGCTTTCTGCCGGATCTGCGCTGCGTGGTCTTTTCATGGCTTTCCTCCGTTGCGGCGTTCTGGTTTCTTTGATGTGTACAGTATATCACATTTTTTTCGGTTTGTCTACCTTTTTTCGCATAGGACGACAGGGACTTTTCATTACAGAAGCATTACAGAAGTGCGGCTGTTTCTTCCAGTACCCCCAGATCCCACAGGAGGCGTCCCAGCACGTATTTGTCCCGGATATCCTTGGCGGCAAGGAAGGCACGGCGGGTATCTTCCGGTGTCAGCCCGATTTCTTCTGCCGTGGTGGGATGACCGATGGAGACAAAGAAAGCACGCAGATCCTCTGAGGAGGGCAGTTCTGCGGCAATCTGCAGAATCATGTCCCAGTTTCCGATGATTTTTTCCAGCCGGGCGGCGTGTTTTTCCTTATCGTATTTGCCCTCTTTATATTCCCCGGCAATCATGGCTTCGGCACCGTGACCCAGCAGTTCCCGCAGGCAGGCAAACCAACTCTCCGGATCAAAGTTTTTTACATAGGCCAGCGCTTTTTTCCGGTCGGGCGTGATTTTAGCCAGCTGCTCATAGGCTTCTGCTGTCATCAGCGTGGCCACACCACACTGGATCCCGTGCAGGTCGGCGGGGGTACCGAATTCCAGCGCACGCATATCCAGAATGTGGGAGATGTAGTGCTCCATCCCGGAAGCGGGACGGGAGATACCGGCGTAGTTCATGGCCAGCCCCGACATCACCAGTCCTTCCGCCAGACGGCATACGGCCTCTTTATCTCCGGCCACGGCAGCAGCACCGTTTTCCACGCACACTGCCAGAGATTCCTTTACGATTTTTGCAACCGCAGGACAGTAGTAGTCCCCCACCAGCAGGGCAGCGATCTGCCATTCCGCAAGGGAGACATACTTGGCGGCCATATCACCGATGCCGGAGCGGATCATATGGACGGGTGCCGCAGCCAGCACATCCGCATCCCCGATTACCACATCGGGGCAGTTGGAGTTCAGGGAAACCTTCAGCCCTTCCCGTTCCATGGAGGAAGAAGCAGAGGCATACCCGTCCATGGAAGGGGCTGTGGCAACGTAAATATCCGTACATCCCCTGGCGGCGGCCAGAATTTTGCCGGTATCGTTGATGACACCGCCGCCTACCGCGATCACCATATCGCATTCTGCGCCGCAGAACATGACCGCTTCCCCCACGATCCGTTCATCCGGGGCGGGCTTGGTGCGGCTTATGATGTGCAGGGTACAGGCAATTCCCGCTTCTTTCAGCAGAGTACAGGCTTTTTCTCCGGCAGCGGCAAAGGTTTCCCGGTCACACAGCACGAAGGGATGTTTTCCGCCGTATTTTTGCACCATCTCCGGCAGGCGGTTCAGGGCGCCTTCGCCGATGATGCAGTCTTTCAGCAGACCGTAATGGCGTTTTCCGCATTCGCAGGCAAAGCCGTCGTTCTGCATGAGCCAGTCCAGTGTGTATTCCATGTTAACCTCCGATGCTCTCCCGCAGTTTTTCGATATTGCCGGCAATGTCGTCTCCGCAGAACACACTGGAAGAACCGGCAACGTAGATATTGGCGCCGGCGTCTGCCATTTTTGCCGCATTGACAAAGCTCACATTGCCGTCCACTTCGATTTCCACATGGGAATAACCCCGCTCGTCCAGATATTTCCGGCAGTCGGTAATCTTCTTCAGGGTCTGGGGGATCAGCTTCTGACCCGCAAAGCCGGGGTTGACCGTCATCAGCAGTACAGCATCGATATCGTCCAGTACGTAATCCAGCACGGACAGAGGTGTGGCGGGGTTCAGGGCAGCCATGGGTCTGGCACCGGAATCCCGGATTTTTGCCAGTGCTCTCTGCAGGTGGTCGGTGGCTTCCGCGTGAACGGACACATATTCGCCGGGACGGGGGGCAAACCAGTCGATTTTCCATTCCGGTTCGGTGATCATCAGGTGGATGTCCAGGGGAATATCGGTCATGTCCCGGAGCCGGCGGCAGAAGTCGGTGCCCAGGGTGAAATTCTTGACAAAAACGCCGTCCATCACGTCGATGTGCAGATATTCGATTTTCTCATTTTCAAATGTGTGCAGCAGCTGGGCAAACGTGCGGTAGTCGGCACACATCATAGACGGTGCGATCTGTTGTCTTAACATGGTTTTCCTTCCTTTTCTGGGGAATGATGTTGATCTCGGATGTTTCTTTTCAGCAATATTATAGCATACCCCTTCCTGCAATGCAAGAATCCGGCCAAAGTTCCTATTGCGCAAAACGGGAAAATGTGGTATACTGATTTTCGTATTTTGAAGGATTGAGGTCGTACTATGGAAAAGAAAACAAGCCTGAAAGGGATTATTTTTCTGGTGGTTACAGCGGTGGTATGGGGCTTTGCCTTTGTGGCCCAGACTGCCGGGTCGGAATATGTAGGGACATTCCTGTTCAACGGGATCCGGTTTCTGCTGGGGGCGGCTTCGCTGATCCCGGTGATTGCTCTGTTTGAACGGGGAGCGGACGACCGTAAAATGATGAAAACTACCCTGCTTGCGGGGCTGGTGTGCGGGGTGGTTATGTTCTCCGCTTCTTCTCTCCAGCAATACGGTGTGGAACTGTACAATAAGGCAGGGTATCCGGACGGTTCCGGCAGAGCGGGGTTTCTGACGGCGCTGTACATGGTGATCGTCCCCCTGATCGGTCTGTTCATGAAGAAGCGGCCGGGAATTTTCACCTGGGGCGGGATTGTGCTGGCCACTGTCGGTCTGTTTCTGATCTCCGTATCCGAAGGGTTCACCATCTCTCCCGAGGACCTGGTGGTGATTCTGTGTGCGGTACTGTTTGCGGTACATATCGTGGTGATTGACCGGTTCGGGGATGCCATGTATTCCATACGGTTTTCCATGATCCAGTTTATTGTATGCGGACTTCTCAGCTTTGCCGGCTGGGGAATCACCATTGCCGCCGGTGCCCGGCCGGAAACCTTTGCCGACATCCGTGCGGCACTGCTGCCTATCCTGTACGGAGGGCTTATGTCCGTAGGCGTGGCATATACCTGTCAGGTACTGGGACAGAAAAACGCGGAACCTGCCTTTGCGTCCATCATTCTGTCCATGGAATCCATGTTTTCCGTGATCGGCGGTGCCCTGATTCTGGGAGAACGGATGACCATGCGCGGATACCTTGGCTGCGGTCTGATCTTCGCGGGGGTACTGCTGACCCAGGTGAAATGGAAGAAGGCGAAATAAGAGACTTGGAAAGACAGTCTGTTTAGACCACTCCCGAGCGATTAGACAGAAATAAGAAACACCTATCGCAGAATATCTCGTTTTTACGCGGCTTTACTCCTGATTTCATCGGGAGTAAGGCCGTTATCCATGTTAATACGCTCAAAGT
>SVSN01000001.1 GCA_015064285.1 Oscillospiraceae bacterium
CAGCAGGGGATACCCTTCCTGACCGGCATAAAAATCTGCCATGGCCAGAGCTTCCGTAGAAGAGCGGAGACTGGCACCGACATCGCAGATCCGCCGGACTCCCTGGGAATACACATACCGCAGTGCGGCATCCACACCCCCGGGGAATTCTTCGGAAAAACGTCTGTCGTCGTAATGTGCGTGGGAATCAAAAAATCTCATGTGGTTTTATCTTACCCGTTCGCCCAGAGGTGTTTCGGGATCCAGGAAAACAACCCGTACGGTTTCTTCGCCGGAGGCCAGAATCATCCCGTTGGATTCAATGCCGCAGAGCACAGCAGGCTTCAGGTTGGCCACAACGATGATCTTTTTACCGATCAGATCTTCCGGTGCATACCACTTGGCAATACCGGAGACTACCTGACGCTGTTCGTAACCCAGGTCGATCTGGAGCTTCAGCAGCTTCTTGGCTTTCGGAACCTTTTCGCATGCCAGGATTCTGGCAGTCCGCAGTTCCACGTTCATGAAGTCTTCGATGCCGATCAGGGCGCAGCCTTCCGGCTTTTCCACAGGTGCGTCAGCCTTGGCAGCAGCTTCGGCAGCAGCCTGCTTGGCTTCCCGTTCTGCCGCTATTTCCGTCAGCATCTTTTCTTCGTCAATACGGTTGAACAGAGGAGCAGCTTCCCCTACAGACTTACCGGCTTCCAGTCCGCCGAAGGTTTCGATGGAGCAGAAGCACCGCTTGTCGGAACCGATCTGGGCGAAGATGGAGTCAGCAGTCTGAGGAAGCAGAGAGGTCAGCAGCACGCCGCCGATCCGGATGCATTCCAGCAGGTTGTACATAACGGTACCCAGTCTTCCCTTGGTTTCTTCGCTCTTGGCCAGCGTCCAGGGCGTGGTTTCGTCAATGTACTTGTTGGCGCGGCGGAGCATGGTGAATACATCCGCACAGGCATCGGAAATGTGGAAGGTGTCCATGTTGGCACAGAAATCCTTCACAGCTTTAGCGCAGGCTTCCTTCAGTTCGGCGTCAGGGCCTTCTTCCGCACCGGGAGCGGGGATCACGCCGTCAAAATATTTCTTGGTCATGGCTACGGTACGGTTCACCAGATTGCCCAGGTTGTTGGCAAGGTCCGTGTTGTACCGGCCGATCATGCTTTCGTAGGTGATGGAACCGTCATTCAGGTAGGGCATTTCGGCCAGAGCATAGTACCGTACTCCATCCACGGAGAAATACTTTGCCATTTCGTGAGCGTAGATTACATTCCCACGGGACTTGGACATCTTGTCCATGCCGAAGTTGAACCAGGGATGACCGAAAATCTTCTTCGGCAGGGGCAGATCCAGTGCTTTCAGGAAAATGATCCAGTAAATCGAGTGGAACCGCATGATGTCCTTGCCGATCACATGCACATCGCAGGGCCAGTATTTCCGGAAGGTTTCCGGCTGTACTTCATTGGCGGGATCGTAACCCAGTGCAGTGATATAGTTGCACAGAGCATCCAGCCATACATAGGTAATGTGCTTGGGATCAAAGGGAACGGGGATGCCCCACTTGAAGTTGGAACGGGAGATGCACAGATCCTGCAGACCAGGCTTCAGGAAGTTGTTGATCATTTCCTTCTGGCGTGCTTCCGGTTCGATAAAGCCGGGGTGGGATTCCATGTATTCCAGCAGCCAGTCGGCGTACTTGCTCATTTTGAAGAAGTAGGCTTCTTCCTTGGCCTTGGTCACTTCCCGGCCGCAGTCGGGGCACTTGCCGTCCACCAGCTGGGTATCGGTGAAGAAGGATTCACAGGGGGTACAGTACCAGCCTTCGTATTCATCCTTGTAGATGTCGCCCTGGTCATACAGCTTCTGGAAAATGTGCTGGATGGCGGTTTCGTGGTAATCATCGGTGGTACGGATGAACTTGTCGTGACTGGAGTTCAGAGTAGCCCAGATATCCTTGATCTGTCCGGCAACAACATCTACAAATTCCTTGGGGGAGATACCGGCTTCGGCAGCTTTGTTTTCGATCTTCTGACCATGTTCGTCGGTACCGGTACAGAAGAATACATCGTACCCGCGCTGTCTCTTGTATCTGGCCACGGCATCAGTCATGATGATTTCATATTCATTTCCGAAGTGGGGCTTGGAAGAGGCATAAGCAATCGCGGTAGTTATATAAAACTTTTCAGACATTTTTTACTCCACTATATTCTAATAAAATCAAACGCGTGCACCGGCGCACCAAACGGATTCGATAGCCGGATTTTCCTTGTCTTCGATCAGGATGAAGTCTGCCCGGCAGCCGACACGGATCTGACCGCAGACATCGGAGATGCCCAGCATGGCAGCGGGATTGGAGGTGGCAAAGGGAATCACTTCTTCCAGCGGCAGATCGCAGAATGCCATGGTGTTGGTGATGGCCTTGAAGAGATCCAGTGTGGAACCGGCCAGCGCCCCTTCTTCGTTAACGGCACGGCCGTTTTTCACGATAACGGGAAGACCGGCAATGGAATAATTCCCGTCGGAACAACCGGCAGCAGCCATGGAGTCGGTCACCAGCATGAATTTGTCGGCAGGCTTGCAGCGGCAGGCCATTTTTACGATGGCGGGATTCAGGTGTTCACCGTCACAGATAAATTCAGACCAGCATTCGTCGGACAGCAGGGAGCCCACTGCATTGCCGGGTTCTCTGTGGTGTACGGGTTTCATGGCGTTGAAAGTATGGGAGAAAGAACGGACGCCCATTTCCACAGCGTGACGGGTCTGGTCGTAGGTGGCATCGCTGTGCACCATGGCTACGGTAGCACCGCATCCGCAGGCGCACTTGATGAAAGCATCGCCGTTTTCCATTTCCACAGCGGCGGAAACATGGATGGGCAGGGGCATCATTTTGTCCAGATAGCTTTTCAGCTCGGCAGGATCCAGGGGAGCCAGAAGCTGAGGAGCATGTGCGCCCCGTCTGCCGGGGTTCAGGTAACGGCCTTCCAGATGGATACCGGCGATGGTGGCAAGACCGGGTTTTACATCTCTCTGGGCATTTATAACCCGGATGGAGTTATCCAGGGAATCGGGTTCGGCGGAGGCGAGGGTAGCCATGAGCGTGGTGGTACCCGCTTTGGCGTATGACTGACGCATGGTCATCACAGCAGCCTCGTCAATCTCGTTAAAATCGAATCCCGCGCGTCCGTGGGTGTGTACGTCCACCAGACCGGGCAGGATGTATTTGCCAGTGCAATCTACAACTTCGGCGCCATCAGCACTGATGTGACCGGCGATATGGGTGATCACGCCGTCTTCTGCAAGAATGTCCGCCATTTCAAACTGACGGTTTGCGGCAGAATATACCGCGCCGCCGGAAAAGAGTACCTTCATCTGACTACATCGTCCTTTCGTAATTTATCATATAAATTGTAAATGGATACAACCGGGAAGAGAGGAAAAAACTTCCGCAGCATATCTATTTGATACATATTATAACAGAAAAACGCCCGATTTACAAGGCGCATTTGATATGCAATTTTTACGTTAATCTTGCGTTTTTCTGTGGAATATGTGGGTGAATATGCCGAAACAAAACGAAATTTGTTCAAAAAGTCGAAAAAAACTTTGTTCAGCAGCCTACCTGCCAGCCTACCCAGCTGTTGGCAAAGGGATCGCCCCGGCGCTGGAGTTCCCGGTACATTTTCCCGCCCAGTTCCCGGATGATATCCGCATATGCCGGGTCGGAAGCCAGATTGATTTTTTCTCCGGGATCCTTTTCCAGATCGTAGAATTCATCGATATCGGTCAGGTTCCAGATGTATTTGTACTTTTCTGTACGGATGCCTCTCTGGGTGAACAGACCGAACTGCTGCCCGTTGGATGTGAATACCGCAAAGTCCGGTGTTTCGCTGCCGTCAATGTAAGCACGTACGGAACGGCCATGTCTGGGGAAATCGGTGGTCACGCCGCAGACATCTTCAATGGTGGGGCCAAGGTCCAGACACTGGCATGCGAACTTTTGCACATCCGCATGACCGAATTCCGGCCAGCGAACGATAAAGGGAATGTGGGTCACGCCATCGTACAGGATGTAGTGTTTGTCCATCATGCCGTGGTCCCCGGAGGTATCCCCGTGGTCTGCAGTCAGAATGATCAGTGTGTTGTCCAGCTGACCTTTCTTTTCCAGCAGATCCAGAATCCGGCCGATAGAAGCGTCGGTCTGTGTGATCATGGCAAAGTACCGTGCCATGGTAGGGGCGAATTCTTCCCAGGATTTACCCACCAGATGCCAGTTTTCCAGCTGTTTTTTCTGAATGTAGGGCTTGTTTTCCAGTGTGTCGCCGAATCCCGGCCAGGGCTGCATGTCTTCCGCCTTGTACATGGAAGCAAAGGGTTCGGAAGGACGGCAGGGCAGGTGCGGGTCGGTGATGTCCACCCAGGCATGCCAGGGTTCACTGCCGCAGTCTTCGATAAAGTCCATGGCAGCCTGACAGATCCGGTAGGTCTTGGTGTCTTCCCAGGCGATGGGGTTGGTGCAGCCGAACCAGCTGTTTTCATACTGGATAGAGCCGTATTTTTCACCGATCTCTCTGGCCCATCCGCCGTTGTCAAAGATGGTCTCGTATCCGAAATCCTTTTCGCTGCCGTGGGGGGAAGCATCCCAGTGTCCGGCAAAACCACAGCGGTATCCTGCATTCTTCAGGGAGGATACCCAGGTGGGGCGTGCAGGATCCGCACCGTTTGTTTTGATGAAATTATAGTTGAACAGCGCACCGATGGAGTCGGGCTGCACACCGGTCAGCATGGACTGACGGGCAGGAGCGCACACCGGCAGCGGCGTGAAAGCGTTGTGGAAAGCCAGACCTTCCGCAGCCAGTTTGTCCATATTGGGGGTCTGTACGGGATACTGTCCGGCATACCCCACAGAGTCATACCGGAGCTGGTCACACAGGATGAATAGTACATTGGGTTTTGACATGATGAAAAACCTCACTGAAAAGATTTGTTTAGTCGCCTAGAGAAGCCAGGATGTAACGTGCGGCGTCCATGCCGTAGGTGCTGCCCAGCTTGCCGTCTTCCATACCTTCAAATTCCACGGAAACATATCCGTCATAACCGCTTTCCCGGATCAGCTTCAGGGAGGTCCAGACATCCAGATCCCCCTGGGCCAGGATGGAACCGCGGAGCATGGTCAGCCCGGAATTGGTAGAGAACCAGCAGCCGGCATCACAGCGGAACAGACCGCCTACACCGGTCAGACGGGATTCCGGACGGATATAGAAATCCTTCAGATGCACCATTTTGGCATACGGTGCACATTTTTTTACGGCAACCGTGCAGTCTTCATCCACACAGGCAAAATTTCCGGTGTCCAGCAGCATACCGAAATTGTCCCGTTTTACTGCTTCCATCAGCCGGATCAGCCGGTCGGCGCCGTTGACAAAGAATCCGTGGTTTTCCACAAGGGTGGTGATGCCGTACTGCTCTGCGTATTCGGAAAGAGCACGACAGGTTTCCACACAGACAGGGAAGGATTCCTCAAAAGCGGCAGGTGTGTTGGATTCCAGGGGACGGCGGAAGGAAGAAACATCGTGCCGCATGGTCTTCAGCCCCAGCTTTGCCGCCACATCAATGTGTCTCTTGAGCCGTTCCACTTCCGCTTCTCTGTCAGCCTGTGCCGGTTTCAGAAGATCCCCCAGCACAGCGTAATTGGACAGCGGCAGATCCAGTTCGGCGGAAAGACCGCGGATTTCCTCGATCAGCGCTTCGTTGAAAGTGCCGGTTTGATCATCGTGAAGCGTGAAGCCGAAGGGAACCAGTTCGATGTGTTCCGCGCCGTTTTCCCTGGCAAAGCGCATCACATCGGTCACCGGAAGCAGTCCGGGTTCAATATAGGCATTCATGCTGTAGCTTGTCAGTCCGATTTTCATTCTGTATCGTCATCCTTTCGGTTCACAATATTGTAGATTTCGTTTTTCGGTACTCCCCTGGCTTTGGCACAGGCTTTGATGGCGTCCATCCGCTTCATGCCGCTTTCTTCCAGAAGAGCAACATGTTCTGCAATATCTTCCGGATAGGCATCTGCCTGTTTCTTTTGGGTGGAGCCGCCTACAACCAGCACATATTCACCACGGGGATCTTTTTCTGCATAATAGGCCGCCGCTTCGCCCAGGGTGGTGCGGTGTACCTCTTCGTTCAGCTTGGTCAGCTCCCGGCAGAGCGTGACGGGGCGATCTTCTCCGAAATACCGGATCATATCGTCCAGTGTCTGCCGGAGGTGGTGGGGGGCTTCGTAAAAGATCATGGTACGCCGCTCGTCGATCAGTTCTTCAAACCGTTCCCGGCGGTCGGTTTTGTTGCCGGACAGAAATCCTTCAAAAACAAAACGGCCGGTGGGAAGGGCAGAGAGGGTCAGCGCCGTAATGGCAGCACAGGCACCCGGGATGGAGGTAACCGGGATCCCTCTTTCCGCACACACCCGGACAATATCTTCCCCGGGATCGCTGATGGCAGGGGTTCCCGCATCGGTAATCAGAGCGCAGGATTCCCCGGCGGCCAGTCTGGCGGCAATGCTTTCACCGCGTTCTCTTTTGTTATGTTCAAAATAGCTGATCATCGGCTTGGATATCCCGAACCGGGAGAGCAGCAGTCCGGAATTCCGGGTATCTTCCGCTGCCACAAAATCCACTTCGGAAAGTACTTTCAGTGCCCGTTCCGAAAGATCACTGAGGTTGCCGATGGGCGTGGCTACCAGATACAGTGTTCCCCCGACGATGGCATTTTTTTCGTCCGTACCGATATTTTTCTTCGGATAACTCATGAGCGGCTCCGTTTTCTTTGATATATAATAAAATGCAAGACAGTTTATTTCCGGTTTCTTTCCGTACCGGGGAAGAGAAATTCCATGGAACAGGTTTCATATATCCGATCCATTTCCGGGGTGTATGTTTTTTTCCCGGCATCTGTGTAGATGCAGAGAGGAGGGGCAAGTACCATGCCGGAGGCAGCTCCTTTTTTTGCTTCTGCCAGTACCAGACAGGGCCGGTTAGCCAGGGAAGGATAGACAAACACCACACGTTTCACTTCCATGTGGTTTTCCCGCAGGGCGCATACCAGATCCGCAAAACGATCCGGACGGTATACAAGAGAAAAAGTACCGCCGTGTTTCAGAAGTCTGTCCGCCGCCCCACAGAAATCGGCAATGGAACCATGTACTTCACGCCGGGCAATATTCATGGCGGAAACTGTGTTTTCTTTGCCGCAGCTGCCCTTCATATACGGCGGATTGGCATACACCAGATCCAGTTTCTGTTCCCCGCGGATCTCCCGTACATCTCCGCAGACCACGTCCATCCGGTGCGCCAGACCATTCAGGGCAGCGTTCCGTCTGCAAAGATCCGCAAATTCCGGCTGGATCTCCCATACAACCGTGCGGGAAGCTTTCTGACGGGAAAGTGCCAGCAGGGAAAGTACCCCCGTACCGCCGCCCAGCTCCGCGGCTTCCGTTTGGGAGACAGTACGCAGAAATGCGGCAAGCAGATAGGCATCTGTGCCAAAGGTAAGACCATCCGTTTTCTGGATCAGGCGCAGGTTTTCATTGATATTGTCCAGCCGTTCCCCCGGCAGCAGGTGCAGTTCTTCCATAAACACTCCTACGATTGGTTATTGCGGAACGAAGAAAAAAGGAGGAGAATCCGTCCCCCTCCCTTATTTCTTCTTGTGAGTATGTACTCTTATTCAGCCTGAGGAGCTTCAACAGGACATACGCCAGCGCAGGCGCCGCAGTCCAGACAAGCTTCAGCGTCGATCACATACTTGCCATCCTTTTCGGAGATAGCTTCAACAGGACATTCGGAAGCGCAAGCGCCGCAAGCGATGCAGTCATCATTGATTTTGTAAGCCATAGTACCCTCCATACCGGTGTTCCGGTGAATTGAAATATTTTGCAAGACACAGGCAGCAGAAATGCTGGTGTGTTTTGAACATGTTTAGCTGTCCCGATTCTTCAGACGGCCGGGACAAGTATATTCTATCATAAGTGCCGGAAAAAAGAAATAGGTTTCACAAAATTTTTTTGAAAAAATACTTCTTTTTCTGCGAAAAAATGTATAAATCCCAGTGATGGGACTGGTAACGGTGCCAGAACAGGGGAATAGAAGGAGATGTCAGGATTCCTTGTCCGCTTTATCGGCTTTGTCCTGACGCCGGGACTGCCCGTGTTCCCGTCCGTTTTCTCTGGTGACCTGATCCCGGTGGAATGTTTTGATCATCTCATTCTGGCGGTCACCCAGACGAACCTTGATGAAGCCTGTCAGCGGACTGGTTTCCGTGACAACGCCCACACCTTCCGGCGTTTTGACATAAGAATCCACAGGCGGTGTGCGGCGGATTTCTTCTTCGTATGTTTCATGTTCATACCGCAGACAGCACATCAGGCGGCCGCAGGTACCGGAGATTTTGGAGGAATTCAGGGAGAGATTCTGCTCCTTGGCCATTTTGATGGAAACCTGCATGAAATCCGACAGGAATGTGGCACAGCAGAAGGGACGGCCGCAGACACCCAGTCCGCCCAGCATCTTGGCTTCGTCACGGATCCCGATCTGACGCAGCTCAATGCGGGTACGGAAAACAGAAGCCAGATCCTTTACCAGTTCCCGGAAATCCACACGGACTTCAGCGGAAAAATAGAAGAGCAGCTTGGAATTGTCAAAGGTATATTCCGCTTCGATCAGCTTCATTTCCAGACCGTGCTCCCGGATCTTTTCCTGACAGATCTCAAAAGCCTGTGCTTCCAGTTTTTTGTTGGATTCGTAGCGTTCTCGGTCCGCCTGGGTGGAAAGGCGCAGGATCGGACGAAGGGGCGGCACAATTTCCGAAGACGGAACCATTTTATTGCCGGCAGCCACAAAGCCGTATTCCGTGCCTCGGGCAGTTTCCACAATGACTGTGTCCCCAGTTTCCGCCTTCACAGAACCGGGAGCAAAGAAATACACTTTTCCGGCATCTTTGAAACGCACGCCGATGATTTCTATCATCTCGCCGGCGGGCATTTCCATATCTTTTTCTTCCATAGGATTATATCCTTTCTGATGGGTACAATAAAAATATATAATGAATGTACGCAGGAAAGCACGGTGTGGTCAGATCCGCTTTGCCTGCAGAATAAATCCGGTTACGCAGGGGGCAAGAGACCCGTTTGCTTCCAGCCTTTTCAGCGCCGTCCCGCAGCAGCTGTATAATGCCAGCAGACGGGAGAGGGAATACTTTCCGGCAAACCGGCAGACATCTTCTGTGCCCAGAAGAAACTGACCGGCTACTTCCGCATGACGTTTTCTGGCGATCAGATCCCGCAGCGCACTCTGCAGCATGGTGAATACCAGACACATACTGTCCCGGCCGGACGGCAGTTCACCGGAAAGCATGCCCAGCAGTTCGGAGGTCCGTTTTCTGAAAATACCTTCCAGCAGAAGGAGGGCCAGTTTCCGCATCCGGAGGGGTTCCGATTTTTCTTCGTCTTCCGTAAGCAGCATCTTAGCCTGCCCCAGCGCACCGCCGGAAAGTACGGCAGCACCGGCACAGCGGTCAATGTCTGACAGAACGGAAGAGGGCATTTTCTGTTTCCGGAGCCAGTCCAGTACCGTTTCCGGGGAGAAAAGCTCCATGGAGATCACAGGGGCGCGGCTGCGGATGGTTTCCAGCAGAGAAGCCGGATCTTCCGTCAGCAGCAGAAATGTGACAAACGGCGGCGGTTCTTCCAGAGAAAGGAGAAGCGCATTCTGTGCCTGTGTTGTCATGGTGTGTGCGTTTTCAAGAATATAAAATTTGTGATCGCTGTCGTTGGGGGTGACATACAGGCTTTGCCGGATCTGCCGGATCTGATCCACGCTGATGGTGGCTTTGTCACCGTTGGAGATCCATAGTACGTCTGTAGAAATGTCCTGCAGGATCTTATGACAGTTCGGACAGACACCGCAGGGAAGAGGATGACGATCCGATTCTCTGTTTTCGCATACGGAAGAAGCCGCAATCAGCCTGGCGGCCGTTTTCTTCCCGCTTCCCGCCGGGCCGGAGAGAATATAGCCGTGCGCTGCTTTTCCCGCGATCAGGTCGGGGGCCAGCGTGTCTCTGATATATTGATTCCCCAGAAGGGACGCAAAAATTTCCCGCATATCGATTCTCCGGTGCCGCCGGTTTTCTGACAGCAAAACAAAAACATTCCTGATAGTGAATACAGATATTATAACATAAAACTTGCCGGATTGTCAAACCTATTATTATAAACGGAATGTGAACAAGAGGAGATTATGCATAAAAAATTTCAAAATAATCCAAGACCCCTGCTTTTTTGTCTGGCGGTAATGTTTTTTCTGTGTATGCTGCTGCTGGCATTGTATCTGCTGGCGGAAAAAGAAAATGTTCTTCTGAAAACAGCCCGCTCGGAACAGTTTCTTACCCTTGCCGCCGGAGAAGCGGAAGCTGCTGCCGAAGCCTGGCGCAGAGAGGAACCCGTTGCGGAAGTATACCATCGCCTCAGCGCAGCCGCAGAGTATCTTTCCATGGCTGCTCCCACGGAAGAAAACAGAACACTGATCGCACAGCTGCGGGATACCGGTGCCGTACTGCTGCAAAGCGGTACTTTGCCGGTGTCCATGCAGCTGTCCATGGATACACTGGCCGGGCATATAAACGGACTGACTGCTCCAGTTCCGGAAGAAAGTGAAGCCGGTGCGGAGAGCGAAAAAGAAAGCACGCCTCTTCCCTGGGACAATCTTGCCGCGATTACACGCAGGGAGGGAGACACCATAGCGGAAACCATGACAGAGACCAAAAATACGCTGACCCCTGCGTCCGGAAAATATTTCATCTATACCTGCCGCAATGTATATGTAAAGCTGTCTCCCAAAGGCGGCATACCGCTGGAAATGGCTGTCTACACACCGGTAAAGTATGAACCGTCATACAGTGTGGAAAAATGTACTTTCCGGAGCAGCCGGTTTCTGGAAAATCTCCTGCCCCTGTATCTGCGGGAAAAGACACCGGTTTCCACAATACAGGAGGAAAACAGATTCCGGTTCGTCTACCCCTGCGGCAATATGCAGGTGCGGGTGGACGTCCGGCGGGATACCGGCAGGGTCATCGGACTGCAGATGCTCCCCGGTCAAACAGAAGAACAGCCTGTTCCCGCAGGAATAGACTGCTCTTGTACATAGGGTGATATTTCAGGAAAAAGCAACCTGGAAGGCGTCCGTGTCGGTGCCGAAGAACATGATGTACGCTGCATCCACCGTATCGTCTTTGGGAACGGTGACAGTACCGCTGATGGTTATGGTGCCTGTACCGTTTTCGGTGACGGTTACGCCATCCTGAATTCCTGCCATATCCACAGGAACCAGCTTTTCCGGATCATACTGCACCGTAACAGAGAAGGGAACGGTCACATCTTTTTCGCCGTTTCCGGTGAAGACCAGCAGCGGCATGAATGTTCCTTCCGTCTGATGGGCAATGACCATCGAGGCTTTGGCGGAAAGCGCATCCGGTACGGTTGTATCTTCCGGCGTTTCTTCCGTTTCGCCCTCTTCTGTTTCTTCTTCCCGTACCGTAATGGTACAGACAGCGGAATCGGTACCGTCAGAAACCGTGATCCGGCAGGTACCCGGCTTCAGTGCCAGCAGGAACAGGCCATCCATATCGTTGGCCACCTGCACTACCTGAGGCGCATCCACCTGATATTTCAGCATTCCGGTATGTTCTCCGGTATACTGAATGGTCAGGAAGGCACTGCCGCCCACATCCAGTTCCAGTTTTTCTTCGCTCAGGGACAGTACAGGCCCCGGCGCTTTTACGGTAACGGTAAACTGTGCCTCCGCACCGCCGTATGTGACGGCTACAACAGCCTTGCCGGCTTTGGAGAAATCATAGAAGGTACGATATCCTTCCGTGATCCGACGGGTGTCGCCGTTGTCATATTCCGCCAGCAGGATCAGCCCGGTGGTGTCCAGTTTTTCTTCCGTGGTATATTCGGTTTTGTCCGGCAGAATCAGTACGGTCAGCAGTTCCACGACCGGCTCGCTGACAGAGACTCTGACGGTTGTGGAAATACCGCCGTAGAAAATCCTGATGGTGCCCTCGCCTGCCTTGCTCAGATCGCCGGAATAGGTGATATTTTCGTCCGGCCAGCTGACGGCAGTGGTCTTGCTGCCGCGTGTTACGGAAAGCTCCAGACCGGCCAGGTCGATGGTTTCCCCGATCCGGTACGTGAGCTTATGCGGCTGGCTGACCACACGGATAGCCGTAACGCTTTCCTCTTCCACAGTGATGTAGAAGGTTGTGGTTTTGCCGCCATAAGTTACTGTAACCGGTTTCCGGCCTGCAGTATTCAGATCACACTGAACGGACCAGCCGGAACGGACCGTCTGGGTGGTACCGTCTGCGTAATTGACTTTCAGTACCATACCGCTGGTATTGATGCTGTCACCGGGATGATACAGGGTTTTGGTGGGCAGGGAATCCACCTGAATGGAGCGCACCGTTCTGTCGCGGACAGTAACATCAAAATACGTGGAAACGCCTTCGATCGTCACATTCACGCGGCTGGTACCTGCCTTGTCGAAGGAATAACTGGTGGTAAAGCCGGTGGTAAAGGTTTTGGTGGATCCGTCGCCGTAAGTGACCTTGATCTTGATGCCGGAGGGATCCAGTTTTTCCCTGGGTTCATACTGCAGTTTGGCAGGCATCGAAACCATTTCCGCTTTTACCGCTTTGTTGTTGATCACTTCCACAGAGAAAGAGGTTTTGCGCTGCCCGAAAGAAACGGCAACCGTTTTCCGTCCGGCTGTGGAAAAATCATAGGATACGGTAAATCCTTTTGAGACGATTTCCTCGCTCTTGTCCGCGTATACGACTTTCAGCGTCAGCCCGGTTGTATCCAGCTTTTCACCGACGGTATAACTTGTTTTCTTAGGCTTGGTTGCCACGGAAACCGAAGAAACAGAGGGTTTCCCTTTGCTGACGATAAGCACCACGGAGGTGTCTTCCGCAATGAAATACTGCTTGTCATCACTGTATCCGGTGTATTGAATCCGCAGAACGGTTCCTGCAGCCTTGTCGCTGTATTCTTCCTGAACTGTACAGGAAAGACCGGCTTTCTGCAGGGCATTCTGCATCTTTGTCTTGTCGGCGGCAATCGATTTTGCGATGGTTATGTAGTTCTTTTCTTGTTCCGCTTCGGTCAGATGAACCAGATACAGGAAGATTTTTCCGTCTTTTTCCCCCTGTACAAGGGTGCTGCCTGCTTTTTTGCCGGTCATCAGTCCTTTTTCGGAAAGGGAGACCATGGTTTCATCGGTATACCAGTTTGTTCCGGTATCCGGGGCGTCTCCCAGTGCCGGAAGGGAGATTTTTTCTCCGATCGTACCATTGACAACCGTGGGAAGACGCTTGTCATAGATAACCTGAATGGCCAGCACGGCAGTCTGTCCGCCCGCTGAGGCGCTGACAACAGCAGAACCGGGGGCGAATGCTGTTACAACACCGCTGTCCGATACGGAAACCATGTCAGGACTGGTGGAGTAGTATACCGTGTCGGAACGGCCGCTTACATCCATGGTGCAGGTGTCACCCACGGCAAGCTCCACTTCCGACTGTTCGCTGCGGATCGGAGGCCCGCTGTCCCAGGTTCCTTCTCCGCTGATCGTCAGCGTTACGGTCTCTCCATAAGCTATGCTTTCACCCGGTGCGGGTACCTGTTCGGTGATCAGACCGGTCAGCACATGAGAGTTCAGGGCATATTCCACAGTATAGGACACTCCGCACCCGTACAGAGCTTTTTCCGCTTCTGTCAGCGTCATAAACCGTACATCCGGTACATGACTGACAGCAGGGCCAAGGCTGACAACCACGAAGCAGGGGGAATCTTCCGGATAAGCCGCTCCTGCTGCCGGATATTGGGAAATGATCTCCCCGGCAGGCTTGTCGGATACGATCCTGTCACTGATCAGTATGGGATGACCGGAAATCTGCGCAGCATATGCCTGCCCGGTCAGATCCGGCATGATCCCCGATTTCCCCGGAGAAAAAGAAGCCGGATTTTCCGCCACCGTCAGAGTGACCAGCGAAGATTTTGCAATGATCCCGGCGGCCGGAGACTGTTCCAGCACCATACCGTGAGGCGCATCGGCGGTTTTCTGCCATTGGATAGTCACCTGCCCCTGAACAAGCCCGGCGGCGTTGGTGAATGGAGTACGGTTCAGCAAAGCCGCAGCACCGTCTGCCGTCATTCCGACCATATCCGGCATGACATAGGTGGGGGTATACCCGTTGATCAGCAGCCGGAAACTGTTTTTCTCCGACTCCTCGGCAATAACGGTACCCGGTGCATAACTGTCATTGTTTCCGCGGCCGATCACCAGCCAGTCATCCTCTGTGACAGATGCAATTTCTGTGTAGGGAACACCCAGCAGCGAATCGGTGTCGCCGGGCAGATCGGTCATCCGGAACAGGGATGTGAGAAACACAATGCAGCAAAACAGCAGCAGAATAATGCCGGCCGCCAGTACACCCAGAAGCAGCTTCACACTGGGGCCGTTGTTTTCCCCTTCTTCCGGCACAGCGGTGGGGGGCTCCTGCGGTTTTGCGGCAGACGCCGGAACCGGTACAGTTTCCGTTTGCGGCTTGTCAGGGGGAGTAACAGCAGAGACGGACGCGGTTTCTGTATGGAACAGTCCCTCCACGATTCTGGTCTGTTCCGCATCCGCTTCGGCATGATCCGGTACCACAACCCCTGCGGCAGGAACCGCCGTGTTGTTTTGGGGAGCGACATGTACCAGGTATGCCGTACCGTTGGCAGTGAGAACGTCGTAAATATTGGAATCGGCGCTGTGCATACGGTTGCTGCCGTCTGCCAGAAGCCGCATCAGCTTCTCCTGAAAGGCTGCTGTACCACGGACTGTCGTTTCTCCGGAATTCCGTTGCAGCTCACAGTCCGCCGGCAGGTATTCCAGAATCTCTACCATCATCCGCAGCTTTTTGTCAAATGCCGTATATACAATTCCGCCGGCAGTGGTTCTGGAGACCGCACCCAGCATGTAGCGGCCTTCCAGCACATACCCTTCCGGCAGGGGAACAGGACGAACCATTGATGTACCTCCTCTGTTGAGAATGAGTCCTTCTTTATAATATATCAGACGACACAGCAGGCAAAAAGTTCATGCGAATCGCCCGGAATGAAAAAATTCATAGAATAAAAACAGATCTTTCACAATTAACGCCGGAGGCAAAGAAGCTGCCGCAGTTCGGAAAAACACGGCAGCCTGCAGAACTATTGGTTTTCACAGGGAACAAAACGATATTCCTGGCGGATGTCCGGATATTTTTCCCGGTCTACCGGAGAAAGAAACATATCCAGAGGGCGGGCATACATTTTTCGGCTGCCGTAAAGGGCGCGGTACACCATCAGCTCCTGTCCGGATTCCGTGTCCTCCGCAATACCGATGATCTCGTATAAATACTGCATGGGTTCTGCTGACAGCATAGCGGCATCCAGTGTTTCCCGTTTGAAATGCTGTGCTATGCAGCCGGGGGTAAAAACAGAGCGATCCTGTAAATCAGACATTGTCGTCCTCCGTATCTTCTCTGGCCCAGTCCAGGGCACGTTCTACAGCCTTATGCCAGCCGCGAAGCAGTTTTCTTCTGTCTGTTTCCTCCATCCGGGGCAGGAACTGCCGGTCACAAATTGCGTGCTGCAGCAGTTCTTCCTTGTTTTTCCACACTCCTGTGGTCAGCCCGGCCAGATAAGCAGCTCCCAGTGCGGTGGATTCCCGGTTCACAGGACGGATAATCTGCATCCCGCAGATGTCAGCCTGGAACTGCATCAGGAAATTATCCCGACAGGCACCGCCGTCTACCCGCAGGGAACGCATGGTGCCGCCGTCCTGTTCCATGGCTTTCACCAGATCCGCACACTGGTACGCAATGGCTTCTTCCGCCGCACGGATGATGTGCTCCCGTTTTGTCCCCCGTGTGATACCCACCAGGGTGCCGCGTGCATACATATCCCACCAGGGCGAACCAAGACCGGTGAAGGCAGGTACAAGATACACGCCGCCGGTGTTGTCCACTTTGGTGGCGAGATATTCCGCGTCACGGCTGTCCGAGAAAAGCCGCAGTTCATCCCGCAGCCATTGGATCACGGAACCGCCGCAGAAAACGCTGCCTTCCAGTGCGTAGGGAACTTCTTCTCCTGCCAGACCGGCGGCGATGGTTGTGATCAGTCCGTTGGTGCTTTCCACAGGTGTATTTCCCGTATGCATCAGCAGAAAACAGCCGGTTCCGTAGGTGTTTTTGGCTTCTCCGGCGGCAAAACAGGTCTGGCCGAACAGAGCTGCCTGCTGGTCTCCGGCGATTCCGGCTACGGGAATTTCTCTGCCGGAAAGGTTGGCATACCCGAATATGGTTCCGGAAGGCTCTACCTGGGGCAGCATACAGCGGGGAATGCGGAAAATCTCCAGCAGCTTTTCATCCCAGGACAGCGTATGAATGTTATACAGCATGGTACGGCTGGCATTGGTGCGGTCCGTTTTATGTTCGCCTGTCAGTTTCCAGAGAAGCCAGGTGTCCACAGTACCGAACAGGGCACGGCCTTCCTCCGCCATGGTGCGTACACCGGGTACGTTGTCCAGGATCCATGCCAGCTTTGTGGCGGAAAAATAAGCGTCCGGCAGAAGTCCGGTTTTGGCCCGGATCTTTTCCGACAGACCTGCCTGCTTCAGTCCATCCACTGCTTCCGCGGTACGTCGGCATTGCCAGACAATGGCAGGCGCCAGAGGACGGCCGGTTTCCTTGTCCCAGACGATGGTGGTCTCCCGCTGGTTGGTGATCCCGATGGCGGCAATGTCTTCCATATCCACGCCGGAAGCGGCAATCACCTCAGAAAGTACACCGTATTGGGACGACCAGATTTCCATGGCGTCATGCTCCACCCATCCTTCTTTGGGATAGTGCTGGGTGAATTCCCGCTGACGCATGGCGAGTATGGTTCCCGTTTCATCAAACAGAATGGCACGGCTGGATGTGGTTCCCTGATCCAGCGCCAGAATCTTCGGCATACTGTTACCTCACGTTCCGTTGTTTTTTATCAGTATACCATAAATGATCGGGGTTGACAAGAGAAATATTACTATATGCCATGTAAAATTACAGAAATACATAAACATACTTGACAAAACCGAATGGAATATAGTAGAATATCTCTGTTAAGATATTCTAAAAATACTTTACGACAAGACAGGAGTACCTTATTATGAAAATGCGGAAATTGGAAAAACTGGGGATTGAAGTATCTGCTTTCGGGATCGGCTGCATGCGTTTTCCCATGACGACTGTGGACGGCGTGGAAATGGTAGACGAAAGTATCTCCACGCCCGCTATCCGGTATGCCATTGACCACGGTGTCAACTATGTGGATACCGCATATGTATATTCCAATCAGAAAAACGAAACCATGCTGGGACATGCCCTGCGGGACGGCTACAGAGAAAAAGTATATGTGGCTACCAAGCTGCCCACCTGGGCCTGCAATACCAGAGAAGATATGGACCGGATCCTGGACGAATCTCTCGCCAGACTGGAAACCGACTATATTGATTTCTATCTGATCCATGCGCTGAACAAAGACAGCTGGAAAAAGGTCTATGACCTGGGCGTACTGGAATTCCTGGATGCTGCCAAAGCTTCCGGAAAGATCAAATACGCCTGCTTCTCCTTCCACGATAATTTTGATACCTTCAAGACAATCCTGGACGCCTACGACTGGGATATGTGCCAGATCCAGTTCAACTTCATGGATGTGGAAAACCAGGCAGGTCTGAAGGGACTGAAGCTGGCCGGGGAACGGGGGATTCCCGTTGTCATTATGGAAGGGCTTCTGGGCGGCAAGCTGGCCAACGCACCGGATAATGTACAGGCTCTGTATGACAGCTGGCCGGAAAAGCGTTCTCCCGTGGAATGGGCTTTCCGCTGGCTGTGCAATTTCCCGGAAGTGGCAACGGTGCTTTCCGGCGTAACGAATCTGGATATGACCAAAGCCAATCTGGACATTTTCGACCGGTGCGAAGTGGGCTGCATGAGCGCGGAAGAGCTGGCTCTGATCGACAAGGTGCGGGAAGCATACCACAGCCGTACCAAAATCGGCTGCACCGGATGCCGGTACTGCATGCCCTGTCCCAACGAAGTGGATATCCCCGGTATTTTCTCCACCTGGAATGATCTGAACCTGTATGGTCAGAAGCTGGCAGGCAGCCGCCGGTACGCCAGAAAGCTGGATGAGGGACATGGTGCGGATAAATGTATCGAGTGCGGCGCGTGTGAAGGCGTATGTCCGCAGCAGCTTTCCATTATCGAAGCCCTGAAACAGGCCCACAGTGAAATGATTTGAACAGGTGGTTTTCGTAACAGATTTGTAAACATTAAGCGAAAAAGCGTGACAGGACTGCAGGAATATGATATAATAACAAAGTTGGGATCGGAAAAATCCGGTTCATATCTGAATAAAGGATGAAACATACAATGAACAAGAAACTTGCCTGCTTCCTGTTGGCGGCTGTTCTGACGGCTGCTGCAACCGGCTGCTCCAAAGGGGACGACACGATTACTGCCGACAGCATAGAAACCGGGTTCCTGAACACAGACGGATTTGATTATGAAAGCGCTGATCTGTCCCAGTATGTGGTTCTCGGCACATATGAAGGTCTTTCTGCCGATCTGGCAAAAGTCAATGTTACCGAAGCGGAACTGGATTCCGAAATCGACAACCTCCTGTCCTCCTATGGCTACTATGAAGAATTCACGGATCGTCAGGTGCAGGAAGGGGATACCGTCCGGGCAGACTACACCGGATATCTGAACGGTGTGCCTTTTGAAGGCGGTGCCGCAACGGACCAGGAAATCACCGCTGCTTCCGGAACCGGATATATTGACGGTTTTGCGGAAGCCTTTATCGGCCAGATGACCGGCGTGGAATTTTCCTTTGACGTGACTTTCCCGAAAGACTACGGCAACGCAGAAATGGCCGGTAAGGAAGTTACCTTTGTCTGCACGGCACACGCGGTTCTGGGGGATGAATATATCATTCCGGAACTGACGGATGCTTTTGTCAAAGATACTTTCGGTTACAATAACGTGGAAGAATTCCGCATTCTGTTCCGGGATACAGTGGAAGAACAGAGAGCTTACGAAAACGAAAGCGCTATGTATTCCAGCCTGTGGACACAGATCGTGGAAGGCAGTACCGTTCTGAAGTATCCCGACGGGGAAGTGGATCGGCTGTATAACGAATCCAAGGCTATGTATCAGTATTACGCGGAAATGTATGGTGTGGAATACGATGTGTTCCTGGCCAATTACGTAGGTGTGACCGATGAACAGCTGAAGAGCGATTCGGAACTTTATGTCAAGGAAGACCTGATCCTGTATGCCCTGATCGAAGCGCTGGATACCGAGCTGACCGAGGAAGAATACAACACCGGCCGCACGTTCCTTGCGAGAATGTACGGGATGACCGAAGAAGAATTTGTTTCGTATTACGGAGAAGAAACCATCCGCGCGACCCTGAACTGGGAAGACGTTATGAAAACGGTTGCCTCCAAGTCCAATATCAAAGAAGTAAACGCATAAATACAGTATAGCATATGTTCCCTCTTGACAGGAGCGGGAATATGTGCTATACTTTTTTTATCCGATAACAGAAATGAGGGAGAAAATGCACATCTGAATCCTGTAAGCAAAACGAGGAAATATGCCCCCCGGCGGGACGTTTTGTTTGCGCGGAATCAGATGGATGTTTCGGCCCTTTTTGTTTTGCAAAAACAGATTGGAGCGGCAGTCCGTGATTTCGCTGTGTCTTCCGGCGGGAAACGGACTTTTTGTTTTTGGAAAGAAGGAATGAGGATATGCTTCAGGTAAATCATCTGACACTGACACACAGCAAAGATTCCCGTGTACTGATACAGGATCTGAGCTTTACCATAAACGATTCCGGCAAAACGGTCATTATCGGAGAAGAAGGGAACGGAAAAAGCACACTGCTGCGGCTGATTCACGATCCTGCTCTTGTGGAAAACTATATCGAAGTATCCGGTCAGATCCGGAAAAACGGTATGCGCAGCGGATATCTCAGCCAGGAACTGACGGAACCGGAACTGCAGATGCCTGTGTACGCATACATGGCGGAAATGCCGGGGTTCCCGGACGCCACCCCCCGGGAACTGGCAGCAGTATGCCGGCAGACGGGGATCCCCATGGATATGCTGTACGATGACCGGCCTATGGGAACCTTGTCCGGCGGAGAAAAAGTCAGGCTCCGTCTGGCCGGACTGATGCTTTCGGAACCGGACATCCTGCTGCTGGACGAACCGTCCGCGAATCTGGATATGGATGGACTGATCTGGCTGGAAGAATACCTGAAAAACTGCCGGATCCCGGTACTGTTTATTTCCCACGACGAAACCCTGATCGAAACCTGCGCGGATTCCGTGATCCATCTGGAACAGACCATACGGAAAACGGTGCCCAGAAGCACATTCCACCGGATCCCCTACAGGGAATATATCGGGCAGCGGGACGAAGCACTGGCGAAGAATGAACAGCTTGCCGAAAAAGAAAGAGCCGAGTTCCGGAAGAAAATGGAACGATATCGCCAGATCTGTCAGAAGGTGGAGCATCAGCAGAATACCATCTCCCGGGGGGATCCTCACGGGGGCAGACTGCTGAAAAAGAAAATGCATACAGTAAAAGCCATGGGACGGCGGTTTGAAAAGGAAGAAGCCGGCCTGACAAAAAAGATAGATGTGGAAGAAGCCATCATGATTTCTTTCGCGGATAAAATCACGCATCCTGCCGGGAAAACGATTCTGGATTTCCGTCTGGAGGAACTCAAAAGTCCGGACGGGAATGTGCTTTCACGGGGGATCGGGCTGTTTGTCAGCGGCGGAGAAAAAGTCTGTATCATCGGGCGCAACGGTATGGGAAAATCCACCCTGCTGCGGCAGATCTGGCAGGAAATGGCGCACCGTCCCGATCTTCGGCCGGCATATATGCCCCAGGAATACAGCGATTTGCTGGATTTCAACGACACCCCCACGGAGTTTCTCATGCAGCGGGGACTGGAACGCAGCAAAGTACGCACCTATCTGGGCAGTGTAAAATTCACGCCGGACGAAATGAGTCATCCCATCGGTGCCCTTTCCGGCGGCCAGAAAGCCAAGCTGTTCTTCCTGGACATGATCCTTTCCGGCGCCGACACCCTGATCCTGGACGAACCCACAAGAAACTTTTCTCCCCTGTCCGGCCCCGTGATCCGGGAGATTCTGGCATCCTTCGGCGGCACGATCATCGCCGTAACCCACGACCGGAAGCTGATAGATGAAGTGTTTGATACCGTGTACGCCCTGACGGAAGAGGGGCTCATAGAAGCATAACCAAAGAGAACAGGCCTGCCGGGATTGACAGACCTGTTTTTGCGTTATTCGGCATATTCCGGATACCATGTGCAGATATTCTGCCATATGGTTGTTTCATACAGGTCAAATTCCTGTATATATGCAGCTGCCATACGTACTGCTTCTTCTTCCGAACCGCAGGGATAGCATACAATATACGTATCGGCAGCCAGAATAAAATCGTCCATCCGGTTCCGGGCATACAGCGTACCGTGGAAGACATACTGCCTGTAATCTTTCATATGGCTGATCACCAGCGGACTGTGTGTAGATCCGTCATCCTGTACCGGGACCCACTGGTGCAGGGACATTTCCCCATAGGGATTGTTGTCAAACAGGAAAGTACCATCCTCCAGACGAACAGATACATGGTCCCATCCGAAGGAGGTATCCGATTCGTCGTCATGATGTGTGTTCCGGTACATGGCGCCATCTACAGCTACACTGACAGGCTGTGCATCCTCCCCAAGCATATATCCTTCTCCCCGGATGGACACGTTTTCCTGAAACTGTACACCCGGATAAAATGCTGTTGCGTTTCTGGTGGATATGGCATATACCGTAATACCTGTCATACTAAGCAGCAGTACGCAGACCATAGACCAAACTGCCCATTTTCGTATTTTCCATTTTCTGATAAACTTTTCCATAAAAATTCCCTCCATTTCTTGCGATAAGACGTCTTCTGGCGGACACATATCGGCAAACATATCCCGGCATTCTTTGCAGGTTTCCATATGCTCCCGCATCAGGCGTTCACTTTCCGGACTGGCGATTCCGTCTGCCAGAGAGGGCAGCAGATCCTGTACCAGCGGACACAGTGTTTTATTGTCCATCATTCTTCCTCCTTCTGTAAGATCAGCTTTGCCCGGTAAAAGGTGACTCTGGCCCAGTTTTCGCTTTTTCCGAGGATCTCCCCGATGGCCGCAAAGGATAGTTCTCCGGTGATCCGAAGATATACGACCTCCCGCATGGGCTCCGGCAGGGCGTGGATCCGGCGGTACAGGCCTTCCATGTGCACTCTGGAAAAGACCACCTCTTCCGCTGAGGAATCCATACCTTCGTCTGTGATATCGTTCTGCCTGCGGTTTTGTTCGTAATGCTGATACAGCAGATGCTTCCCGATCTGACAAAGCCAGACGGAGAGCTTACAGGCACCGTTGTATCTGTCCTGACACCGGTGCGCCTGCAGGAAGGTTTCCGAGGTCAGGTCTTCCGCCAGATATTTGTCATGGCAGCGGGACAAAAGAAACCGGTACACCAGCTCGGCGTTCTGCAGATAGATCTTTTCCCAGTCAAACCGTTCCATAAGAGCCCCTCCTTTCCGCTGTTTCATACATATATCGGTTTCCGCGGACTTTCGTTACAGAGAATATAAAAAATTTTCAGAAAACGGTAAGAAAAAACGAGCCGCCCGAGGGTAGCCCGTTTTCCTCTTCTGTTACAGTCTGGCGGCAATTTCCCGCAGGAAGGTTTCGGAATCCACTTTCTGTACATTGTCCAGTGTGGACATGGCAGCCAGATCCCCGGTCATCACACCTTCTTCAATGGTGCGGATGGTAGCTTCTTCCAGCTTATCCGCAAATGTCATCAGTTCCTCGTTTCCGTCCATTTCGCCCCGTTTCCGCAGTGCGCCGGTCCAGGCGAAGATGGTGGCCACAGAGTTGGTGGAAGTGGTTTCCCCCTTCAGGTACTTGTAGTAATGACGCTGTACGGTACCGTGAGCTGCCTCATATTCGTAAACACCGTCAGGAGATACCAATACGGAGGTCATCATAGCCAGAGAACCGTAAGCGGTGGCAAGCATATCGCTCATCACGTCCCCGTCATAGTTCTTGCAGGCCCAGATGTAGCCGCCGTCGGAACGTACCACACGGGCAACCGCGTCGTCGATCAGGGTGTAGAAATATTCAATCCCGGCCTCTTCAAATTTTGTTTTGAATTCGGTATCGTATACTTCCTGGAAGATATCCTTGAACCGGTGGTCGTAGGTCTTGGAGATAGTATCTTTGGCGGCAAACCACAGATCCTGCTTCTTGTCCAGTGCATAAGTAAAGCAGCACCGTGCAAAGGAAGTGATGGATGCATCCACATTGTGTACACCCTGGATGATCCCGCCGGACTCGCCGAACTGATGGATCACTTTACGGGTTTCGTTGCCGTTTGCATCGGTGCAGACGATTTCGCACTTGGCACCGGCAGGAACCTGCATTTCCACATTCTTGTAGATATCCCCGTAGGCGTGACGGGCGATGGTGATGGGTTTTGTCCAGGTGGGAATGTAGGGCTGAATCCCCTTCACCAGAATGGGCGCACGGAATACCGTACCATCCAGAATGGCCCGGATGGTGCCGTTGGGGGATTTCCACATTTCCTTCAGTTTATATTCTTCCACACGTGCCGCATTGGGGGTAATGGTAGCACACTTGACAGCCACACCGTACTTTTTGGTGGCATTGGCGGCGTCAACGGTCACCTGGTCGCCTGTCTCGTCACGATAGGGAAGACCCAGGTCGTAGTATTCGGTGTTCAGTTCGATATAGGGCTCCAGCAGAATTTCCTTGATCATCTTCCAGAGCACTCTGGTCATTTCATCCCCGTCCATTTCCACGAGGGGAGTGGTCATTTTGATCTTAGCCATGGTATGTCTCCTGTGTTTTTTATTTGCCCTGGTTTCTTGTGTAGTCCAGCAGACCGCCGGCCAGCAGAATATCCCGCATCCGTTCGCTCAGGTCACACTGAACAGGGATCGTCGTACCTTTGGTCTTGTTGATCACAACGATATCTTTGCCGTTTTCCACAGCTTCTCTCAGTCCTTCGATTACCAGCATATCACCGGCATCGATGGTGTCGTAGTCAGCTTCGTTTACAAATTCCAGAGGCATGATCCCGGCGTTGAGCAGGTTGGCTCTGTGGATCCGTGCAAAGGACTTTACCAGTACCGCCTTGATGCCCAGGTACAGGGGAGCCAGTGCTGCATGTTCACGGGAAGACCCCTGACCGTAGTTGGCTCCGCCTACAATAATGCTCTGACCAAGGTCCTTTGCTCTGGCAGGGAAATCCTTGTCGCAAACGGTGAAGCAGTGCTCGGAAATGGCAGGAATGTTGGAGCGCAGGGGCAGGATCTTGGCACCGGCAGGCATGATGTGGTCGGTGGTAATGTTGTCGCCTACCTTCAGGGAAACGGCACATTCCAGATCTGCCGCCAGCGGTGTGGTAACAGGATAATCCTTGATGTTGGGGCCGCGGAGGATTTCCACCTTGTCCGCTTCTTCCGCAGGGGCGGGCAGAGCGATCATATTGTCATTGATGAGGAATTTTTCCGGCATGGGGATCTCCGGCATGATGCCCAGTTCTCTGGGATCGGCCAGATAACCGCAGATGGCGGAAGCGGCAGCCACTTCGGGAGAAACCAGATAGATCTGCCCGTCACGGGTTCCGCTGCGGCCTTCGAAGTTCCGGTTGAAGGTACGGAGAGAGATACCGCCGGAGTTGGGAGACTGTCCCATACCGATGCAGGGACCGCAGGCAGATTCCAGCACTCTTGCGCCGGCGCCGATCATGTCACTGAGAGCACCGCAGTCTGCCAGCATGGTCAGTACCTGCTTGGAGCCGGGGGCGATGGACAGGGAAACGTCCGGATGTACTGTCTTGTCTTTCAGAATATAAGCAACCTTCATCATATCGGCGAGGGAGCTGTTGGTGCAGGAACCGATGCAGACCTGATCTACTTTCATCCGTCCCAGCTCTGTGATCTTGCACACATTGTCGGGGGAATGGGGGCGTGCGATCATGGGTTCCAGCTCAGACAGATCGATCTCGATGGTTTCATCATATACAGCGTCCGGATCGGCAGACAGAGGCACCCAAACATCGCCTCTGCCCTGTGCATCCAGGAACGCCTTTGTTACATCGTCAGAGGGGAAGATAGAGGTGGAAGCACCCAGTTCCGCGCCCATGTTGGTGATGGTGGCACGTTCGGGAACGCTGAGGGTGGCAACGCCGTCACCGGTGTATTCGATGATCTTGCCCACGCCGCCCTTGACGGTCATCCGGCGCAGAACTTCCAGAATCACATCCTTGGCAGCAACCCAGTCCTTCAGCTTGCCGTGCAGCACTACATTGGTGATCTTCGGATAGGTGATATAGTAAGCACCGCCGCCCATGGCAACCGCTACGTCCAGACCGCCTGCCCCGATGGCAATCATGCCCAGACCGCCGCCTGTGGGGGTATGGCTGTCAGAACCGATCAGGGTCTTGCCGGGGACACCGAACCGTTCCAGATGTACCTGGTGGCAGATACCGTTGCCGGGACGGGAGAAATAGATCCCATGCTTTTTGGCGCAGGAACCTATGAAACGGTGGTCGTCCGCATTTTCAAAGCCGTTCTGCAGTGTGTTGTGGTCAATATAGGCAACGGAACGTTCTGTTTTTACCTGGGAAATACCCATTGCCTCAAATTCGATGTATGCCATGGTGCCGGTGGCATCCTGGGTCAGGGTCTGGTCAATTCGGATACCGATTTCCTGTCCTTTTACAAATTCGCCGTCTACCAGATGTGCCTTCAGGATTTTTTCAGCCAGTGTCAGTCCCATATGGTTTTTCTCCTTCCGTTCCTGCAGAAAATTGACGGAAGCGGTTTGTGGTTATGCATAAACATTAACCGCATTCAGAAAATATGCAGGAGATATACAAAAATATTGTATTCATTATACTACAATAGGCACCTTTTTGTCAACAAGGGAAAAGTATCAAAAAGCGTGTGTCCGACAGGGGGATTCTTGTATACAATGAGAAGAATATGGAAAAATTACGGAAAAATCCGGGCGTATATCTTGCGTTTTCCAGGGAAATATGTTAGAATAACGCCATAGAAGACTCATCATGGAAAGGGAAAGAACGATACTGTGGAAATGATGCATATTTGGGTGAATAAAACGCCGGATCCCGGTCAATATGCAGGAAACGGCTGCGGATCATGCAAAACGGCTGCATCGGCTGCGGAAGCCCGGGAAATTGTCAGAACACTGCTGGGTGGTGCGGAAAGACCGGATGTCATTACGGTGCATCTGGCAGCGGGACGATATGCCCCTGCGGATTTTCGCTTCGGGGAAGCAGACTGTGCTGCCGACTGCCGTGTGATATGGCAGGGCGAGGGCGATGCGGTTCTCCACGGCGGACTGACCATCCCGAAAGAAAAATGGCAGATGCCGGATGAAGCCATGGCGGCGCGGTTTGAGGAAGCTGTCCGGGCAGATATCCGTATGGTCGATCTGACAGAATACGGTTTTTCCTATGATGACTGGGGTGAAATGCAGGCCATCGGTGCTTTCAGTACAGTGAGTAAATATACAGATGTACCGGCCGGCAGCCGATGCGAAGCTTTCTGCGGTGACCGACGCATGACACTTGCCAGATATCCCAATGAAGGCTATCTGATGCTGGACGCTGTGGCGGATGTGGGCGACTGTCGTGAATTTCCCGCACAGAACTACTATCTGGACTGGGACGACAGAAAAGATCACAGAGGCGGCATTTATATCATAGACCGCCAGACCAATGCACATATCAGCAGGTGGGCCGATTCTTCCACCGCATGGGCTTTCGGCTATTTCATGTGGGACTGGGCCGATTCTTCCACACCGATCACGGTGGATACCGTCAACCGCCGGTTCTTCCCGAAATATGTCAGCCGGTATGGGGCGGTGAAGGGGGCAGATTACTATCTGTATAATGTTCCGGAAGAGCTGGATGCTGTCTGCGAATGGTATCTGGACAGAAAAACCGGCAAAATGTACTTTTATCCCACAGAAGACGCCCGGACGATCGACTTCTACTGCCATGAAATGCCTCTGATTTCCTGCCGGAACACACAAAACATGGAATTCAGGAATCTGACGCTCCGCTGTACCCTGGGGAACGGCATACAGTGTCAGGGCAAAAAGATGACCTTCTCCGGTATCCTTGTGAAAAACATCGGCGGCAATGCCATGGAAATCAGCGGAAAAGACAATCTTGTGGAAAACTGCGAAGTGACCCATACCGGTAAAGGCGGGATCTGTCTGAACGGCGGGGACCGGCAGACCCTTACGCCGGGCATCAACCGGGTGACAAACTGCTATATCCATGATTTTTCAGAGGTATACCAGACCTATCAGCCCGGTGTGCGTCTGGATGGTGTGGGAAATCATTGTGATCACTGCGAGATCTGTAACTCTCCCCATGCAGCCGTTCTGTATGGCGGCAACGAGCATCTGATTGAATATAACTATATCCACGATATGGTGCTGCTGTCCAGCGATGCCGGTGCGATTTATTCCGGGTATGACTGGGCCGGCAACGGTACGGTGATCCGGTATAACCGGCTGGAACGGATCGGTGCGAACGGGTTCCGACCGGACGGTATCTACTGGGACGACGGCCTTTCCGGGCAGACCGCATACGGCAATTTGCTGATTGGTGTGGGGAAAAACGGCTTTCTGGTGGGCGGCGGCAGAGAAAACATAGTGAAAAACAATGTTCTCATAGAATGCGCGACGCCTATCCAGTATGATGACCGGAACCGGGACGGCTTTGTTCACGATGGCTGGGCGAGAGCGGCAGTCAATGATCCGGAGACCGGACATTGGCAGAAACTGAGAACGGTGCCGTATGATCAGGGGATCTGGAAAGAAAAATATCCGCTGCTGGCTAAGATCATCCTTGATTTTGACAAATACGACGATCCCGATTTCCCGGTCAACCCTGCCTATTCCACGGTTTCCGGTAACGTGATCATCGATGCGGAAGGAAAACTCGGCCGGATCGCACAGTCTGTGTATGATTACAGCACTGTGGAAAACAATCCCGTTTTCACCACAACGGAAGAAGCCGGACTGGATACGGAGAACTATACTTTTGCCCCGGACAGCCCGGTCTTTGCACAGATTCCGGATTTTGAAAACCTGCCTGTGGCGGATATGGGTCTGAAACAGTAAAATTTTATTTCTGAAAGGAAGATACAAATATGAAAGTCGGATTTATTGATTATTTTCTGGATGAATGGCATGCCAATAACTACCCCAAGCTGTTTGCAGATGCTTCGGACGGCGAAGTTGTGGTGGGTTCCGCCTACGGTATGATTGCTTCTCCCCGCACCGGTATGACCAGCGAACAGTGGTGTGAAAATTTTGGTGTAAAGCATGCCGCAACGATTGAACAGGTCATCGAAGAAAACGACTGCCTGGTCGTGCTTTCTCCCGATAATCCGGAAATGCATCCCGAACTGTGCAAACTGCCTCTGGCTTCCGGCAAGCGCACCTATATCGACAAGACCTTTGCCTGCTCCCGGAAGGAAGCGGAAGAAATTTTTGCCAATGCAGAAGCCCACAACACCCCCTGCTTCTCTTCCTCCGCCCTGCGCTTTGCCAATGAAGTGAAGGCTGCCGATAAAAACGGTATCGACTTCATCAGCTCCCGCGGCCCCGGCGTGTTCCCGATTTATGCCATTCATCAGGTGGAACCGATCGTGACGCTTATGGGCAGCGAAGTACGCCGTGTCATGAGCATCGGTACCGCCAGAACTCCCGGTCTGCTGATCGATTTCAAGGATGGCAGAAGAGCGACCATGAACACCTACGAAAGCGGTGCTTTCAATATGCAGATCAAATATACCGATAACCGACTGGCTGTGATCCCGGACTGCTCCGATTATTTTGCCAACTTTATCGTAGATCTGATTGATTTCTTCCGCACCGGTGATGTAAAGGTAAACCACGCGGAAACCATCGCCATTATGGGCATTCTGGAAAAGGGCCGCATGGCACTGGAAGATCCGGAACACTGGTACGAAATCTGACGGTATCAAACTGCATAAAAAGAAAAGCGGCTGTTCATCCTGCGAGGGATTTACAGTCGCTTTGTATGTGTCGGGAATTATTTGTCCAGATGTACGTCCAGCTGCTTGTAGGGAATCTGGATACCGAACTGGTCGAAGGCCTTCTTCACATCTTCAAACATGGAGAAGTATACAGCCCAGTAGTTTTCGGAAGCAACCCAGAGACGGAATTTCACCTGGATGCTGTCCTCGCCATGACCGGCAATCATAACTTCCGGAGCGGGATCCTGCAGGATGTTTTCATCATTGGAAGCCGTTGCCAGCAGAACTTTCCGTACCAGATCAATGTCGGAAGAATACGCCACATTGAATTCAAAATCGATACGACGGGTGGCTTCGGTGGACAGGTTGGTGATGGTGCTGTTGGACAGGGAACCGTTGGGAACCATGATCCGCTGATTGTCGGGGGTGATCAGCGTGGTATAGTAAATGCCGATTTCCTTAACCACACCGGAAATACCGCCGGTGGTAATGAAATCCCCGATATGGAAGGGTCTGCAGAAGACGATAATCACACCGGCAGCGATGTTGGAAAGGCCTCCCTGCAGAGCCAGTGCGATGGCAGCTCCACAGGTGGTCAGTGCGGCGATCAGGGCAGAGGTCTGAATCCCTACCATGGATACGGCAGCGATAATCAGCAGGAGTTTCAGGGTAATTCTCAGTGCATTGGCAAGAAAAGACTGCATATTGGAGTCCAGATGCTCAAAGCTCTTGGAGGAAGTCAGCTTTTTCACCACAACATTCACCAGCTTGAAGCCGATGAGCAGGACCAGCAGCGCGCCGATGATCTTCCACAGGTAGGGAACAACCTGATTGAACAGGAAGGTGCCCAGCGCAGAGTTCATAAAATCGTTCATAATCTAAATTCCTTTCCGCAACAGAAAAATTGACAATACAATTATACTATACGGTTTGCGGAAAATCAACCGGCTCACCGAAATATTTACAATCTGCCAAAAAAAAATCTGACCGGCATAAACCGATCAGATGGATGATATTACTTCTGGTCACGATTGCGCAGTTCTACGCGGCGGATCTTACCGGAGATGGTCTTGGGCAGCTCGTCCATGAATTCCACAATTCTGGGGTACTTGTAAGGAGCGGTGTGTTCCTTGACATAGTTCTGGATTTCCTTCTTGAGAGCATCGGAGCCTTCCGTACCCTTGACCAGTACGATGGATGCCTTGACGATCTGACCGCGGATTTCGTCCGGTACGGCCGTGATGGCGCATTCCAGTACGTAGGGCAGTTCCATGATGACAGATTCGATTTCGAAGGGCCCGATCCGGTAGCCGGAGGACTTGATCACGTCGTCAGTACGGCCCACATACCAGAAATATCCGTCTTCATCACGCCATGCGGTATCACCGGTGTGGTAGTAACCGTCATGCCATGCTTCCTTGGTAGCTTCTTCGTTCCGGTAATAGCCCTTGTACAGACCGGCGGGAACTGCTTCTGTGGTGCGGATTACGATTTCACCGGTTTCACCCACTTCACAGGACTTGCCGTCGTAGTCCACGATGTCCACATCGTACAGCGGAGAGGGATGCCCCATGGAACCGGGCTTGGGCGTGTCTCCCACAAAGTTCCCGATTACCAGTGTGGTTTCCGTCTGGCCGAAACCTTCCATCAGGGACAGGCCGGTGTATTCCTTGAACTTGTAGAATACTTCGGGATTCAGTGCTTCGCCGGCGATGGTGCAGTGCTTGAGAGAGGAGAGATCGTAGTTTTCGATACCGGCCTTGATGAAGAACCGGAACATGGTGGGCGGCGCACAGAAGGTTGTGATCTGATACTTGGCAAACAGAGGCAGCAGATCGGCAGCATCAAACTTTTCAAAGTCGTACGCGAATACGCAGGATTCACAGAGCCACTGACCGTACAGCTTGCCCCAGAGAGCCTTGCCCCAGCCGGTGTCGGAGATGGTGAAGTGGATGCCGTTCGGGTCACAGTTGTGCCAGTACCGTGCGGTGATGTAGTGACCCAGAGCGTACTTGTAGCTGTGGGCGGCAATCTTCGGATATCCGGTGGTGCCGGAAGTGAAGAGCATATACATGGTTTCGTTGCCGCAGGCTTCCATTCTTCTCTCGAAGGTTTCGGGATATCCCATGAATTCATCATCAAAAGAATGCCAGCCGTCCCGGTGACCGTTTGCGATCACCTTGATGATATCCTGTTCCACCAGTTTTTCCGCATTTTCGGCATGCATAGCGGTTTCCCCGTCGGCAGTACAGACGATTGCGGCTACGCTGGCAGCTTTGTAGCGATACTCAAAGTCGTGTTCCACCAGCATATGGGTGGCGGGGATGGCAACGGCGCCCAGCTTGTGCAGTGCGATGGATGCGATCCAGAACTGCCAGTGTCTCTTGAGAACCAGCATAACGGTATCGCCGTGCCGGATGCCCAGAGATTCGAAATAATTGGCCGCCCGGTTGGAGAGAAGGGAGATATCCTTGTAAGTAAAACGGCGTTCGTTTTTATTTACGTCCAGGTGGAGCAGCGCCAGCTTGTCAGGGGTCTTGGCGGCGATGGCGTCCACAGTGTCATAGGCGAAATTGTATTTGTCTTCGTTCTTGAAGGCGATCTTCTTCAGACGACCGTTTTCTTCGGTGCATTCGATGAAGTTCAGCGCCACAGCGTTTTCCGGCAGCGGAACCAGCGTGTTTTCCGTGGAAGCAGTACCGCGTTCTTCGTACTGCTGTTCCGGATAATCATAGGCAGCGCCGCCGTTGGCGATGATGATGGCCAGGAACTTGCAGTCTCCATCTACAGCAACCATACCATGGGGCTTGCTGCTGTCGTAATAGATAGAATCGCCGGCTTCCAGAACTTCTTCATTGCCGTCCAGAGAAACCCGCAGCTTCCCGGAGAGAATATAGTTGAATTCATGGCCTTCATGATGCCCCAGCTTGATGGGAGCGGCAGCATCATCGGCATTGTATTTTGCCAGAACCACAAAGGGTTCGGCGGCTTTATTCTTGAACAGCGGGGCCAGGTTGTGATACTGGAATCCTTTTCTGCGGGCGATGGGCAGACCGCGTCCCTGACGGGTGATACTGTATTCTTCCAGTGTGGGGCTGGAACCCTTCAGCAGGTCGGTGGTATCCACGCCCAGACGGGCAGCACATTTATAGATGAACGTAAAGGTAAAGTCCATCTCCCCGTTTTCCAGGGCTTTGTATACATCCAGGCTCACACCGGTGCAGGCGGCCATTTCTTCTTCGGATACTTCGCACACCAGTCTCGTTTCTCTGATACGGGCGGCAACTTCTTTCAGCATTTGTTCCATAACCAAATCTCCTTTAGATGTGTATCTGTCCGGCGGCAGACACAGAATGATACGGACAGCATCGTTGGCACACTGTCCGGCTGCATCCACGGATCCGGCAGATACAGCCCGGGACGAAAAAAACCGTCCCAAATTGCTTTGAGACGGATGATATTATCCGCGGTACCACTCAAATTGTGCATTGCTGCACCACTCTGCGGGTTCCAACAAACCCTCTGCCGTCACGTGGCAGTTACGGGGAAACATTACTCGGCAGAGCCTTTGATATTCCCGACTCGGAAGGGATAGCGTACATAGCTGCCGTGCCTGTATTCCACCGCCACAGGCTCTCTGAAACGACTTATCTGCCGTGCACACGTCTTCGTCACAGTCTTTCTTAAGTTTGCCAGTATTATAGCACGTTTTATTTTGGCTGTCAACCCCTTTTTTACAGAAAACACAGTGAAAATTACACGGAAATGCAGCCGAATATTCATGAATATTACCAAATATACAGCATAAATCATGGTATATACAGCATCTGAGGCGTATTTATACCGCCTTCAGCAGTTGCATTCCTGTGGAAAATGTGGTATACTGAAGCTGCCAAACCCTCTGAAAATACAAGTTAGCCGATTGCAAACTCACTAAAAAACGAAATGAAGCACTCAGAAACCGGCTACGGTGAGCAGGGTTGGGTCCCTGCGAACTCGCTTTACTATTTCTGATGTTTTGTAATTTCAATATTTAGTGGCACATGGAATTGCAGTCACTATATCCAGCAAAACCATTTTAAAGTTCTTTGCCTGTTTCGCGAAGCGAATACAGAGCTTTCATTTCAAGAAAGCCGCGTTCCCCTTTACAAGAGTTTTGCAATCGGCTAAAAATACAAGAATAAAGGAGAATCATCATGCGGAAGCTGCTTACACAGACACAGGACGGAACATATGAAGTACGGGCCGCTACATACAGCCTGCGGATCCACGGACATCTGGTAGAGGTATATATCGACAATACGCAGTTTGCTGCTCTGGACGTACGTTGTTCTGTGCCCCAGACCAACGCGGACAATACCGGCGCTGTACCTGACCCGGAACCGGATCTGCCCGTTCTGACAGAGGCAGGGGAAGAGCCGGGGAAAGCAGTGTTTGTCTGGCGGAATAAAAGCGCCCTGTGGGAGAAGACCTACACCCTTACCTGCGACTGGCTCCGTTTCCATTTTGCTCTGACCCTGCACGGCACCGGACGGGTGGATGAAATCTGGTATTTCAGCGGCAATATGGACGGACGCTGGGGAAGTGCATACGAATTCCAGGAAGGCTTCACGCCATGCATATCCTGGTACAATGAAGAAGACTATACCTTCAAAGCCAGTATGACCTGTCATCGCTGGTCGGTGCTGATGGTTCCCCCCATGTTCTGTTATGCATTCCGGTGCATGAATATGACCAGTCGTCTGGGCCTGGGACTGGTGGCGCAGAGAGGGGAGCATAACTTCCACAGTTTTGACTACCGTGTCAGCCACACCAGTGCTTTCCGGGAAGGTTTTGCTTTGGTAACTGACCAGCACGGTCATGCCGCAGTGAACGGAGAATGGACAGCACCCGCCATTATCGGATTCAGTGGTGACGACCAGTGGGATGTCCTGAAGAAATACACTGATTATTACTTTACCTCCGGCATTGCCATTCCCAATCCGCGAAAAGAGACACCGCGGTTCTGGTACGGCCCGCTTGTATGCGGATGGATCGAGCAGATGATCCGGGGCGTTACCACAGATACAGACACTCCCGTTGCCGATCTGGCTTGTCAGCGGATTTATGAGACCATGGCAGAGGAGATGAAGTACCATAAGCTCCATCCGGCAGCCATGATCATAGACGATAAATGGCAGAAATATTATGCCACAGACGAAGCGGATCCCGAAAAGTGGTCCGATCTGCGGGGATTTGTGGACAAAAATCTGGAAAACGGCATCCGTACCATGCTTTGGTTCAAGCTGTGGGATTCGGATGGGTGGAACAGGGATTTGTGTGTCACAGCGGATAACGGGGACGTGTTGCTGGATCCCAGCCATCCGGAATTCCTTGCCAATCTGGATACGGCACTGTACCGGATTCTATCTGATGAAGAAGGCTGCTACAACTGTGCCGGTATGAAGCTGGATTATGCTTTCATCAACCCCATCGGACGTAAGGTACAAACCTACTCCGGAAAATACGGTGTAGAGCTTCTGTACGAAATGCAGGCATACATATACAAAAAATCCAAGGAAATCAAACCGGATGCTCTGATCAACTGCAGTCCCTGTCACCCGTATTTTGCTCATATCTGCGACCACGCACGCCTGCACGACTATGATGCCAAAAACCGCAACAACAGGGAAGACCTGGCCATGCGTGCCAAGCTGTTCTCCATTGCCATGCCCGGCGTGCTGCTGGATACGGACAACGCAGGGTTCCACAGTTATCGGGATACCATGCACTGGCAGCTGAATCAGCAGATGGTAGGCGTACCGGATCTGTATTCGCTGATCGGTACGGAAACCTGCCCCATGGACGATGCCGATTATGCCGCTATTGCCCAGATGTGGGACGAATACAACCGGAAAATCGACGCCATGTACGAGGTGTAAGATGGGCGTGATCTTTATTACCGGGGGACCGGGAACCGGAAAGTCCACCGTTGCCGCACTGCTTCATGAGAAACTGGGATGTCCTTTGTATGAATTCGGCTGGATACCGGAATTCCGGCAGAAAAATCCCCATACCATGCTGGACTGGGAAGAGGAAGAAACTCTTTCTGTGGAAAACCTGCTGCTGGTGACGGATAATTACCTGCGCCACGGTTTTGATCATGTGATCCTGACCGACATCCGGGAACCCTATACCGATACGGTGTACAGCCATTTTGCCCCCGGAAATATCCGGCTGTTCACGCTGATTGCAGAAGATGACGAGGTGATCCGCACCCGTGTACTGACCCGGGACAACGGAAATGCATATCATAATGCTGAAGAAGCGGTGAAAATCGGAAAGCGGTTCCGGAATCGTCCCATACTGCCGGGAGAAAAACGGATCCGCTGTGATAATATGACACCGGAAGAAATCGTCGCGGAGATTCTGAAAAGTCTGTAAAGAAAAAAACTGCACGAATGACTTGAAACAGTGATCGTGCAGTTTTTTGATGCCAGACAAAAGCACCCCCATGGTTTTCCACAGGGGTGCAGTATGTTTGGGCAAAAACCGGGAACGCAGCAGATTACTTGTACAGTTCAGTGAATCTGGTGAGACGTTCGTACTTAGCCTTGGCGTTGGCTTCAGCCTGTGCGAAGAGCTGTTCTGCTCTTTCGGGGTTGGTCTGAGCCAGACGGCTGTAACGGTTTTCGTTCTTGATGAATTCCTGATAGTCGCCGGTGGGTTCCTTGCTGTCCAGCGTGAAGGGGTTCTTGCCTTCTGCCTTCAGAGCAGGGTTGTACCGGAACATCTGCCAGTAACCGCAGTCTACAGCCTTCTTCATTTCCAGCTGGCAGTTCTGCATGGTGCCCTTGATACCGTGCATTTCGCAGGGTGCGTAGCCGATGATGATGGAAGGACCGTTGTAAGCTTCAGCTTCGGTCAGAGCCTTCAGCAGCTGGTTCATGTCAGCGCCCATAGCAACCTGAGCAACGTAAACATAACCGTAGGACATGGCGATTTCAGCCAGGTTCTTCTTGCCGATTGCCTTACCGGCAGCTGCGAACTGTGCAACCTGACCGATGTTGGAGGCCTTGGAAGCCTGACCGCCGGTGTTGGAGTAAACTTCGGTATCGAATACCATGATGTTTACATCTTCGCCGGAAGCGATTACGTGGTCCAGACCGCCGAAGCCGATGTCGTATGCCCAGCCGTCACCACCGAAGATCCAAACGGACTTCTTAGCCAGGTAATCCTTTTCGGCCAGGATCTTGGGAGCTACGGGACAGCCTTCAGCAGCAGCCTTTTCCAGTTCGGGGATCAGAGCCTTTGCAGCAGCTTCGTTAGCCTTACCGTCATCCTTGGTATCCAGGAATGCCTTTGCAGCAGCCTTGAATTCGTCGGAAGCCTTTTCGGAGGCAGCCATTTCTTCAACGTAACCGATCAGACGGTTGCGGATAACCTTCTGACCCAGGTGGATACCCAGACCATGTTCAGCGTTATCTTCGAACAGGGAGTTAGCCCATGCGGGACCGCGGCCGGATTCCTTGTTTACAGTGTAGGGAGTCGCAGGAGCGGAACCACCCCAGATGGAGGAACAACCGGTAGCGTTGGAGATGTACATTCTTTCGCCGAAGAGCTGAGTGATCAGACGGGCATAAGAGGTTTCAGCACAACCAGCGCAGGAGCCGGAGAACTCGAGCAGGGGCTGCTTGAACTGGGAACCCTTAACGGTGGCGTTGATCAGTTCGGGCTTTTCGGATACGTTGGCAACAGCGTAGTCCCAGGGTTCAGCCTGATCCTGCTGGGTGGAAGCCAGTACCATCCGGAGAGCCTTCTTATCGGTGCCGTCCTTTTCAGCCTTGGCGGTTACGGGACAAGCCTTAACACACAGAGTACAGCCCATGCAGTCCAGAGGAGAAACAGCCATGGTGAACTTGTAGTTGGTCTTGATAACGGGCTTGGCAGTGAACTTGGTGGCTGCAGGAGCTGCTGCTGCTTCTTCTTCGGTCATAGCGAAGGGACGGATAGCAGCGTGAGGACATACAAACGCACAGTTGTTACACTGGATACAGTTTTCGGGAATCCATTCGGGAACGTAAACGGCAACACCGCGCTTTTCGGAAGCGGTGGAACCCTGCGGGAAGGTACCGTCAACGTAGTCAGCGAATGCGGATACGGGCAGGCTGTCACCGGCCATAGCGTTGGTAGGCGTTACAACGGTGTTTACGAACTTGTCCAGGTCAGCTCTCTTGGAAGAGAATGCAGCCTTGGGAGCGTCTTCACCGGCGTTCTTCCATGCAGCGGGAACAGCAACTTCCACGAATGCGTCTGCGCCTGCGTCGATAGCGGCATAGTTCAGGTCAACCATGGCCTGGCCCTTCTTGATGTAGGACTTGTATGCCATCTTCTTCATGTATTCGATAGCTTCGTCCTTGGGCAGGATGTTGGCCAGCGCGAAGAATGCGGACTGCAGAACGGTGTTCTTAACCTTGGCGTTCCCTACCTGCTTGGTAGCGATGGTGGTAGCGTCGATGGTGATGAACTTGATGTTGTTTTCAGCCAGGTAGGACTTAACCTTAGCGGGCAGGTTAGCTTCCAGTTCTTCGATGGTGTGCCATGCACAGTCAAGCAGGAAGGTACCGCCGGGCTTGATATCGCTTACCATGTCATACTTCTTCAGGTAGGAAGAGTTGTGGCAGGCAACGAAGTCAGCCTTGTTGATGTAGTAAGGAGACTTGATGGGCTTGTCACCGAAACGCAGGTGGGAAATGGTGATACCGGAAGTCTTCTTGGAGTCATACTGGAAGTATGCCTGGATGTACTTGTCGGTGTGGTCGCCGATGATCTTGATGGAGTTCTTGTTGGCGCCGACAGTACCGTCACCGCCCAGACCCCAGAACTTGCAGGCGATGGTGCCGGCAGCTGCGGTATCGGGAGCGGGCTTTTCTTCCAGGGACAGACCGGTAACGTCGTCAACGATACCGATGGTGAAGCTGTTCTTGGGGCATTCAGCATCCAGGTTGGCGTATACAGCGAAGATGGACTGCGGAGGAGTATCCTTGGAGCCCAGACCGTAACGACCGCCTACAACCTTGATGTCGCCCTTGCCCATGGTAGCCAGAGAAGTAACAACGTCCAGATACAGAGGTTCGCCCAGAGAGCCGGGTTCCTTGGTTCTGTCCAGAACTGCGATCTTCTTACAGGTTTCGGGGATGGCTTCAACCAGCTTTGCGGGAACGAAAGGACGATACAGACGAACCTTGATCAGACCAACCTTTTCACCGGCAGCTACCATGTAGTCGATAACTTCTTCGGCTACGTCGCAGATGGAACCCATAGCGATGATAACCTTTTCAGCATCCGGAGCACCGTAGTAGTTGAACAGTTTGTAATCGGTACCGATCTTTTCGTTGATCTTGTCCATATATTCTTCCACGATTGCAGGGAAAGCGTCGTAGTAGGGGTTGCACGCTTCTCTGTGCTGGAAGAAGATGTCACCGTTTTCTGCGGAACCGCGCAGAACGGGATGTTCGGGATTCAGAGCGCGGGAACGGAAAGCGGCGATGGCGTCCTTGTCCACCATTTCAGCCAGATCTTCGTAATCCCATGCTTCGATCTTCTGGATTTCGTGAGAGGTACGGAAACCGTCGAAGAAGTTCAGAACCGGAACGCGGCCCTTGATGGTAGCCAGGTGAGCAACAGCACCCAGGTCCATAACTTCCTGCGGGTTGGATTCTGCCATCATGGCAAAACCGGTCTGACGGCAGGCGTAAACGTCGGAGTGGTCGCCGAAAATGTTCAGAGCATGAGATGCTACGCAGCGAGCGGATACATGGATCACGCAGGGCAGCAGTTCACCGGCGATCTTGTACATGTTGGGGATCATCAGGAGCAGACCCTGAGAAGCAGTGTAGGTGGTGGTCAGAGCACCGGCAGCCAGAGAACCGTGAACGGCACCGGCAGCACCTGCTTCAGACTGCATTTCGACAACCTTAACGGTGTCGCCCATGATGTTCTTCAGCCCGGTAGCGGACCAGGTATCGGTCACGTCAGCCATTACGGAAGAAGGGGTGATGGGGTAGATGGCAGCAACTTCGGTAAACGCATAAGAAGCATGCGCCGCCGCGGTGTTACCATCCATGGAAAGTTTCTTTCTTGCCATGTTGGATATATCCTCCATATAAAATTATTGACATGATGATTATGTTCGGATACAGTACAGTATGGGCACTGTACCCATTCATCGTATATTATATCGCAAATTCTGCGGAAAGTAAATATGTTTTTGCGGATTCATACGTAAAATTTTCTGGAAGAATCGGTGCAAATTTGGGGAAAATAGATCAGATCCTGTACAAAACAGGCAGTTTGCATGCATAAAACAGAAAAAGACCGTTTCTTTGGCGGAAAACGGTCTTTTGACAGGCATGTGCCGGGGGAATCAGCCGATGCGGATCATGCGGTTCAGCTTTTTCAGAAGCAGGACAAGAGGCAGCACCAGCAGTCCCATAAAGAGATTCCCCACACCGTGCAGTGCATCATACGGAAGTCCGGTGAGGATCCACTTGCATGTGGTGGCAAAGTCATACCCGAACAGCAGCGCCTGCGCGGGTGCATACAGTACGCCGTAAGCAAAACCGAACAGGGAACAGATGACGGGATACACAATCGATGCAATTCTGGGGCTCATATTCCGGGGCAGCAGCATGGTGACACCCCAGAGCACCGTCCAGATGTACAGATAGGGATACCACCAGATGTTGAATCCATAGAACAATCCCAACATAAACACATACACATACAGCGGAATCAGCGCACGAACCCGGTAAACCACCGTGTAAGCCATCAGCAGCATAGCAACCGGATGAATATTCGGCAGCGCTTCCATGGCAATTTTTGCCGCAAACACGATGGCTCCCAGCATGGCGAACAGCACCAGTCTTGTCAGCTTTTTATGCTGATCCTGCAGATTCCCGATACCGGAGGAGGGATTATTCTGCTGCGTAGACTTCATATACCAGCTTGAAGGCGTCACCTTCGGCGATGGGGGTATCGCTGACACCGGTCATGGCATATTCTTCGCCGATGTACAGGCTCCAGTAGGCACCGTCGGCATCAAAGTCGGCAGTAATGCCATTCACAGCATTGATGTACAGGCCGTACTGACCTTCTTCGCCCTCAATGATGCCTTCTGCCAGCAGCGCGTCGCCCAGGTTGGCGGCATCAGAGGTGATCTCGTGTTCGGTGGCAGTACCGTCGGGGCCTACCACGGTCAGGGTAAAGGTAACTGCTTCTCCTGTTGTTTCGTCTCCGCCGCAGGAAACAAAGCACAGTGCCAACGCCGCCATCAGCACGAAGAGAATCAGTCCGGAAAAACGATTCAGAACAGTTCTTTTCATTTTTTCAGTTCTCCTTGAAATGATATGATTTGGAAAAAGCAAGTACGTGACATTGTCGCAGGCGCTCGCTGCAGCCGTACTTCTCACCCGGCAGGTATCCCGGCTTATACCTGCATCCGCACCTTCCCGGTTTCCCAGTGGCGTACCCGATCTGCGGCTTGATCTTGGCGGATGCTGATTCTGTCAGGGACAGACGGTATTTACGGTGACGTGCTCGCACAGGATTTGCACCTGTTTCCGGTTTGAACCACAGGAAATACAGCAGAGCGGTGTTTCCCGAACGGTACCGGGCGGGATGGAATAACCATCGGGGGTATTATACTCTTTTCTTTCCCGAAAAGCAAGGGATGCGCCGGATTTTTTCAAAAAAACAGATAATTTCCCGGCAAAAAAACACGATAAATTTCTAAATAAACTTAAAATAGTGAAAGCTTACAGGAAATGATATTCTTTTTTGGTGTTTGTGTATATTGCAAAAAAAAAGAAAAAAAGTTATAATAATTAGGGTATACTACACAAAAAATAACAGGAGATATATGTTATGAAACAAAAGAGACTTGCCCTTCTGCTGGCAATGCTGATGCTGGCTTCTTCTGTGACAGCCTGCGGTGAAGCTTCCACAGCAGAAACTTCTGCCGACACAAGCGCCGTACAGACCGAAACCGAAAGAGAAACCACCGAACTGGAAGCCCGTCTGGCTCTGCCCGACAACCTGCCCGACAAGGATTTCGACGGTTACGACTTCCGTGTACTGACCAGAAACAGAGACGACTTTATCAAAGACATCGGTGTGGAACTGGAACTGACCGGTGAAGTGTTCAACGATGCACTGTACAACCGGAACAAGACACTGGAAGAACGGTTCAATTTTATACTGTCTGCTGAATACGCCGAAAATAATGGTACCGCTACCCATGCTGCCGCACAGGCTGCTGTTCTGGCAGGGGATGATACCTATGATGTAGTGGAAAATCAGGTAACCCAGATGACCGGCACCTGTACTTCCGGTATTTACATGGACTGGTACACCCAGCTGCCCTATGTGGATCTGACACAGCCCTGGTATATCGGTAATGCAGCAGAAGCCCTGTCCGTAAATGGTCACGCATACGCCATGATCGGTGAATTCTGTATGGACGTTCTGCGCTTTACCTACTGTATGTACTACAATCAGGACATCGCAACCGAATATGACTTTGAAAACATCTTTGACGTTGTAAAGGACGGCCGCTGGACTTATGATTATCTGAAGAAGCTGGCAGACACTGTATATGTAGACATCAATGCGGATGGTATCAAGGACTTTGGAGACAGACTTGCCATTTCCGGCGACCCCTACAGTGCTGTTGTTACTTATCAGTACGCTTTCGATAACCCTGTAGCTTCTCTGGACGACAAGGGACTGCCGTATCTGTCCCAGAACCGTGAAAAGGCACACGACATTGTTGTGAAGCTGAACGCTCTGTACTGGGAATCCATCGGCGGTTTGACCGAAGGCTGGGGATCCGGATATGATACATGGACTGCCGGCAACCTGCTGTGCTATACCGGTCTGTTCCAGAATGCCGTTGGCTTTGCCGATCTGGAATTCAATTTCTCTGTAATTCCGTATCCCAAGTATGACGAAAATCAGGATTCCTACTACACCATGGCAGACGGTGCTCACGGTACTATGATGGTTCCGATCACCATTTCTGATCCCGAAAGAACTTCCATCATCATCGAAGCTCTGAATGCCGAAACCTACAAGCAGGTCGTTCCCGCTTATTATGACACTGCTCTGAAGAACCGTTACTCCCGTGACGCAGAATCCGCAGAAATGCTGGACCTGCTGATGGGCTGCCGTGTATTTGACTTCGGTTACATGTACGACACCGGTATTGCCTTCTCCATCCAGAGACTGGTATCCAAGAACTCCAGCAATACCGAATCCGAATATGCTTCCCAGATCAAGAAGGCAGAAACCGAATATGTCAAGATCATTGAAGAATACACCAAGCTGGAAAGCGAACTGGGTTGAGTCCCATAAAACGGTTTCCTGTATCCCCGTAATTCCGGTACCCCCGGGACTGCGGGGATTTTTGTGTCTCTTGACAAAAAGAAAAAAATCTGGTATAGTAGAACCAGTTATCCTCCAAAGGAGCGGAAACGTATGGAAAACGAAGCGGAGTGTGTCCGGCAGATTCTTAAAAAACATGGTCTTTCCGACGAAGGCCTGCAGAAAGCGGATGCCGGATTCCGCAATACGGTATGGCTGACCGATACGGCGGCTGTAAAAATCTACGGGAAAGACTGCGGTGACGGTGCGGCAATCGAACGATGGATATACCGGGACGTCCGGCCGTCGTATGCACCGGAACTGCTTGGCGAAGGGGAAGAGTACATCATCCTCCGCCGGATCCGGGGAGAAAGCCTGTTTCACCTGTGGTATCAGACGGATACTGGTACAAGACGGCAGTATATCCGGCAGGCGGGTGATATTGTCCGGCAGATGCAGAGCCTGATGTTTCCGGAGAAGGACCTTTTCCGCGTACCGGCTGACTGGAAAACAGAACTTTACAGTCGGATGGAGACCCTGCTTGCCAGACTTGCTGCCATTCCGGACAGTATCCCGGCAGAACTGGCGGAAAATATACAGCGGTATATCACAGAAAACAGCTGTGTGCTGAACGATACGGTTCTGTATCCGGTATACAGTGACCTGCATTTTGACAATCTTCTGGTGGATGAAAGCGGCAGAATGTGGCTGATCGATTACGAAATGATGGAAGCCGCTCCCAGAGATTTCCTGCTGGATGTGTGGCACCGGATGCTGGTTCACCCTTTCACGTATGCCAGCGAAGAAGATCACGAACATACAAAATCGGAAGACTATACAGAGATCACAGCCTGGCTCAGAGAGGAAGTGCCGGAACTGTTCGCCCATCCGGATCTGCAGCGGCGGGTGAATATCTACTCTCTGCTGTATGAACTGGATCTCCTGACGGAATATCCCGGCGCGGCATGGCCCATCGGGAGAATCAGACACTGGCTGGCCGGGGATCGTCCTGTATGAGGGGAATGACAAACCAAAGGAAACAGCGAAAGGAACATAATATGCAGCATTATGGAACACTGCCGCTGGAGACGGAACGGCTGATCCTGCGGCAATTCCGGATCACCGATGCGGAAGCCATGTACCGGAACTGGGCATCCGATCCGGAGGTGACAAAGTATCTCATGTGGCCGCCTCACCGGGATCCGTCTGTCAGTACAGCCGTTCTGGCAGAATGGGTGAAAAACTATGAAAAACCGGAATACTATCAGTGGGCGATTACCGTAAAAGAAAACGGCAGTGAGCCTGTCGGTTCCATTGCCGTGGTCGAATATGAAGAGTCGGTGGCAAAAATGCACATCGGCTACTGTATCGGAAGAGCCTGGTGGCATCAGGGGATCATGACCGAAGCCCTGCAGGCGGTGATGGACTATCTGTTTGACACAGTAGGCGCCAACCGCCTGGAAGCCCGTCACGATCCCAGAAATCCCCATTCCGGCGCTGTCATGCAGAAATGCGGCATGAAGTACGAAGGAACCATGCGTCAGTCCGACCGCAATAACCAGGGGATATGCGATGCAGCCTACTATGCCCTGCTGCGGGACGAACGATAAACAAGCAAAAAGAAATCCATACCAGAGGGAATTTCCTTCCGGTATGGATTTTTTATGTCAGCAGGATCAGCCGAAGTATGCTCTTGCGGATGCAAACAGCTTGGGATCGTAGTTGCCGGGAACGTTCTGATACAGACCGTCATTCCAGCGTTCCGTATGGCCCATCTTACCCAGCACACGACCGTCGGGAGAGGTAATCCCTTCGATGGCCAGCAGGGAACCGTTGGGGTTGAAGTCCATGTCCATGGTAGCGTTGCCGTCCAGATCCACATACTGGGTAGCCACCTGTCCGTTCTTCACCAGATCGGCAAGCACATTCTGCGGCGCGATGAAACGGCCTTCGCCATGGGAGATTGCTACATTGTACACATCGCCCACTTCCGTAGCAGCCAGCCAGGGAGACTTGTTGGATGCGATTCTGGTCCGGACAATTCTGGACTGGTGACGACCGATGGTGTTGAAGGTCAGCGTCGGGCAGTTTTCATCCGTGTCCACGATTTCGCCGAAGGGAACCAGACCCAGCTTTACGATAGCCTGGAAACCGTTGCAGATACCGCACATCAGGCCGCCGCGTACCTTCAGCATTTCATTGGTACGTTCCTTGATAATGCCGTTGCGGAAGAAAGCGGTGATAAATTTGCCGGAGCCGTCCGGTTCGTCGCCGCCGGAGAAACCGCCGGGTACAAAGATCACCTGGGTCTGGGGCAGCTTTTCACCGAAGTAAGCCACAGAATCAGCAACAGCCGTGCTGGTCAGGTTCCGGATCACCACGATTTCCGGGGCAAAACCGGCTTTTTCCAGCGCTTTTGCGGTGTCATATTCACAGTTGGTACCGGGGAATGCAGGGATCAGCACACGGGGCTTGGCAAACTTTTCGCTGGAATATACCCGGGATACAGCGGGAGCGCAGATGTTTTCAACCTTGGTTTCATCCGGCTTTCTGGTGTCGGTGGGATATACGCCTTCCAGCTTGCCTGCATAGATGTCGTACAGACCGCACATGCACAGTTTCTGTTCGCCGTAGGACAGTGCATATTCGTCGGTGGTCCAGCCCAGCAGAGAATCGGCGCAGCAGCCGCAGGCTTCTTCCATTTCCACGATAAAGGAACCGTAGCTGTAACCGAACAGATCGGCCAGAGATACGCCGGTATCCACAGCGAAGCCGACCCGGTTGCCGAAGCCCATCTTCATAACAGCTTCTGCAGCACCGCCGAAACCGGGGGTATAGATAGCCTTTGCCTTACCGGCTGCCACCAGACCGTGTACCTTTTCGTACAGTGCCAGCAGGGAAGCGGTTTCGGGCAGGCCGTTTTTGTCCACGGAAGGTCTGAACCAGTATACGGGATGACCGCCCTTCTTGAATTCGGGAGTGGTCACATTGGCCAGCTTGTCGGTGGTTACGGCGAAGGAAACCAGTGTGGGCGGAACATCCAGATCTTCAAAAGAGCCGGACATGGAGTCCTTACCGCCGATGGCAGCAACGCCCAGGTTCATCTGTGCTTTGTAAGCGCCCAGCAGAGCGGCCAGAGGCTTGCCCCAGCGCTTGCCGTCCTTCAGAGGCTTTTCAAAATATTCCTGGAAGGTCAGGTAAACATCTTCAAAGGAAGCACCGGCGCCGATCAGCTTGGAAACGGATTCCACAACCGCCAGATAAGCACTGTGATAGGGAGACTTTTCGGCAATGTACGGGTTGTAGCCCCATGCCATGAAGGAAACGGTATCGGTGTCGCCGTGTTCGGTGGAAACCTTGTGCACCATAGCCTGAGAGGGAGTGTCCTGATACTTGCCGCCGAAAGGCATCATAACGGTACCGGCACCGATGGTGGAGTCGAACCGTTCGGACAGACCTCTCTTGGAGCAGACATTCAGATCCCCTGCCAGTGCTTTCATACCGCATTCGAAGCAGGCGGGAATTTCTTTCGTATACGCCGCAGGAGAGGCGGGTGCAATGTCGATATGCTTTTCAGCACCGTTGGAGTTCAGGAATTCACGGGAGATGTCCACGATGGTCTTGCCTCTCCAGTGCATGACCAGACGGGGTTCGGCCGTAACAGTAGCCACGATGGTGGATTCCAGGTTTTCCGCGTCAGCCAGTTCACAGAAACGCGCCGCGTCTTCCGGAGCCACAACCACAGCCATTCTTTCCTGGGATTCGGAGATGGCCAGTTCCGTGCCGTCCAGACCGTCGTACTTCTTCGGCACCTTGTCCAGTTCAATTACCAGACCGTCAGCCAGTTCGCCGATGGCAACGGAGACACCGCCGGCGCCGAAGTCGTTGCAGCGCTTGATCAGACGGGCAGCTTCGCCGTTCCGGAACAGTCTCTGGAGCTTTCTTTCTTCGGGGGCGTTCCCCTTCTGTACTTCCGCGCCGCAGGATTCCAGGGAGTGCAGGTCGTGGGACTTGGAAGAACCGGTAGCACCGCCGCAGCCGTCACGTCCGGTACGGCCGCCCAGCAGGATAACCAGGTCACCGTCCACGGGGCATTCTCTGCGTACATGATCTTCAGGCGTAGCCGCGATTACAGCACCGATTTCCATTCTCTTTGCCATGTAACCGTCGTGGTACAGTTCGTCTACCTGACCGGTTGCCAGACCGATCTGGTTGCCGTAGGAGGAATACCCGGCGGCAGCGGTGGTCACCAGCTTCTTCTGGGGCAGCTTGCCTGCCAGAGTTTCGGAAACAGGTCTGGTGGGGTCAGCGGCACCGGTCACACGCATGGCGGCGTATACATAGGAACGGCCGGACAGGGGGTCACGGATGGCACCGCCGATACAGGTGGCAGCACCGCCGAAGGGTTCGATTTCGGTGGGATGGTTGTGAGTTTCGTTCTTGAACAGCAGCAGCCACTTTTCCGGCTTGCCGTCCACATTCACTTCCATCTTTACGGTGCAGGCGTTGATTTCTTCGGATTCGTCCAGCTTGTCCAGCTTACCGGCAGCCTTCAGCGCCTTGCCTGCGATGGTACCGATATCCATCAGATTCATGGGCTTCTTTTCTCTGCCCAGCAGGGTACGGGTCGCCTTGTATTCATCGAAAGTCTTCTGCAGCAGTTCGTCTTCAAAGGTCACACTGTCGATGGTGGTCAGGAATGTGGTGTGGCGGCAGTGGTCGGACCAGTAGGTGTCGGTCATGCGGATTTCGGTGATGGTGGGTTCGCGGTTTTCGGTTTTGAAATAATTCTGCAGGAACCGCAGGTCGTCCACGTCCATTGCCAGACCGTACTGCTTCACAAAACCGGCCAGCCCTTCTTCATCCAGCGCCAGGAAACCGTCCATAACTTCCACGTCGGCAGGAACATCATATACGGCAGCCAGGGTTTCCTTTTCTTCCAGCCCGGCTTCTCTGGCTTCCACAGGGTTGATGACATATTTCTTGACAGCAGCCAGTTCTTCCGCAGTCAGCTTACCGGAAAGGATATACACCTTGGCAGTGCGTACTTCCGGACGGTTGCCCTGGGAGATGATCTGAATACACTGGGCGGCGGAGTCGGCTCTCTGGTCGTACTGACCGGGCAGATATTCCACTGCAAAAACCGTGTCATTTTCGCCGGCGGGCAGGGTGTCATAGGTTACATCCACCTGCGGTTCGGAGAATACGGTGGTTCCGGCGTATGCAAACAGCTCAGGGGTGATGTTTTCCACATCATACCGGTTGATCAGCCGGAGCGCTTCCACAGACTGGATACCCAGAAAAGCGTGGATATCGGAAAGCAGCGCATCGGCTTCCACGGCCAGACCTTCTCTTTTTTCTACATAAATGCGATATACCATTGGTTTCATTCTCCCTTGTTATTGTAGGCTGCCATGGCTCTGGCGCCGATGTCATTTCTCTTGTAGGCGTTTTCAAAGGTTACATCTGCGGCAGCGTCATACGCATTGGCAATGGCCTGCTTCAGAGAATCCGCAACAGCCGTTACACCAAGCACACGGCCGCCGGCGGTCAGCAGAGTACCGTCCTCGGCTCTCCTGGCACCGGCTACATACACCTGAGCGTCATGCTTCAGCGTTCCCGGAATTGTGATCGGGAAACCGGAAGCGTATTTTTTCGGGTATCCGTCAGAAGCCAGGATGACGCAGCAGGCATGTCCGTCGCGGAATTTCACTTCGGTTTCCGCCAGTTTTTCTTCGGCAACCGCCTTCATGATGGTAAACAGATCGGATTCCAGCAGAGGCAGAACCACCTGGGTTTCCGGATCGCCGAACCGACAGTTGTATTCGATCACCTTGGGGCCCTTGGGGGTCAGCATCAGCCCGAAGTACAGGCAGCCCTTGAACGTGCGTCCTTCCGCATTCATGGCGTTCATGGTGGGCAGGAAAATGGTTTCCATGCATTCCTTTGCCACTTCTTCGGTGTAGTAGGGGTTGGGAGCAACCGTACCCATACCGCCGGTGTTCAGTCCGGTGTCATTGTCTCCTGCGCGCTTGTGGTCCATGGAAGAAACCATAGGAACCACCACTTTCCCGTCCGTGAAGGACAGTACGGAAACTTCGGGGCCGGTCAGGAATTCTTCGATCACCACGCGGCTGCCGGATGAGCCGAAGATCTTGTCTTCCATGATCTCCTTCAGAGCGGTAATGGCTTCCAGTCTGGTCTGACAGATCAGTACACCCTTGCCCAGCGCCAGCCCGTCAGCCTTGACCACCAGCGGCAGTTCTGCGGTGTCCACATATATCAGTGCATCTTCAATGTTGTCGAACACTTCATAAGCGGCTGTGGGAATCCCGTATTTCTTCATCAGGTTCTTGGAGAACACCTTGCTCCCTTCGATTTCAGCCGCCAGCTTGTTCGGGCCGAAGCAGGGAATACCGATGCCTTCCAGACAGTCCACAAGACCCAGCACCAGCGGATCATCGGGAGCTACCACAGCGAAATCCACCTTGTGTTCCTTGGCGAAAGCGGTAATGGCGTCCAGATCCTTCACGCCGATGGCGACACATTCTGCGATATCGGTCATGGCGCCGTTGCCGGGAATGGCATACAGCTTGTCGATTTCCGGGCTTTCGGCCAGCTTTTTCAGAATGGTATGTTCTCTCCCGCCGGAGCCGATTAAAAGTACAGTCATATTTATTTCTCTCCGTTTTTGTATTTCTGAATAACGCACCCAGCGGAATCCGGTAAAATCATGGAAAACCACAGTGATAATACCAAATTCCGCTCAGGTTTTGAAAATATTTTAATAATTAATGGTGGAACAGACGCATACCGGTGAAGCACATAGCCATGCCGTACTTGTCGCAGCATTCGATTACCAGGTCATCACGGATAGATCCGCCGGGTTCGGCAATATATTTTACGCCGGACTTCTTGGCACGTTCGATGTTGTCGCTGAAGGGGAAGAAAGCATCGGAACCCAGTGCAACACCGTCGATGGTGTCCAGATAAGCTCTCTGTTCTTCCTTGGTGAAGGGTTCGGGCTGCTCGGTAAAGTACTTCTGCCAGTTGCCGTCGGCGCAGACATCTTCTTCGTTCTGGTTGATGTAACCGTCGATAACATTGTCTCTGTCGGGACGGCCCAGGGTATCCTTGAAGGGCAGATTCAGCACCTTGTCGCTCTGACGCAGGAACCAGGTGTCTGCCTTGCCGCCTGCCAGACGGGTGCAGTGTACTCTGGACTGCTGACCGGCGCCCACACCGATGGCCTGACCGTCCACTGCAAAGCAAACGGAGTTGGACTGGGTGTACTTCAGGGTGATCAGGGCGATGATCAGGTCGCGTACGGCGGATTCGGGCATATCCTTGTTGGCGGTTACGATATTGGAAAGCAGTTCACGGTCGATTCTGAAATTGTTTCTGCCCTGCTGGAAGGTGATGCCGTATACCTGCTTGGTTTCGATTTCGGCGGGAACGTAGTCCGGGTCGATCTGAACGATGTTGTAGCCGCCCTTTCTCTTGCCTTTGAGGATTTCCAGTGCTTCGGGTTCGTAACCGGGAGCGATGATCCCGTCGGAAACTTCTCTGGCCAGCATCCTGGCGGTGGTCACGTCACATACGTCGCTCAGTGCCACCCAGTCGCCGAAGGAACACATTCTGTCCGTACCTCTGGCTCTTGCATAAGCGCAGGCGATGGGAGAGTCGTCAAGCCCTTCGATATCGTCTACAAAGCAGGCCTTCTTCAGCTTTTCGGGCAGCGGAATGCCTACAGCGGCAGAGGTGGGAGAAACGTGCTTGAAGGAGGTAACAGCGGGCAGGCCGGTAGCTTCCTTCAGTTCCTTTACCAGCTGCCAGGAGTTGAAGGCATCCAGAAAGTTGATGTATCCGGGACGGCCGTTCAGGATTTCGATAGGCAGTTCGGAACCGTCGTGCATATAAATTTTGGAAGGCTTCTGATTGGGGTTGCAGCCGTATTTCAGTTCAAATTCTTTCATGGTTATCTCCTCCGCTTTATACATTCTTGTTGACGATTCTGGTGTCGGCTTCTCCGGTTTCCAGGTCAATGTACCGCACGAACAGGGAAACCTTGTTGTCTTCGTTCAGATTGGTCCAGATCAGATCGGTCAGGCCATCGATGTCCATGTCGGGCAGTTCCAGGGTCTTGGGTTCGCCTTCAAAGGAGGGCAGGGGATTTCCGTCGCCGTTGTAGGTGTGGATGAACTTGGCACGGCCTGCGATGGGATTGGAGTAGGCATAGGTGAACCGTTCGCAGGAGCTGTCGTCTCCTTCCGCGCTCTTCAGAATAGACATGGCATAGTTCATATCGCCGTTTTCCCGGTGGATGATACCGGAGATACGGGGCGTGAAGTTGGGCTTGTCGTCTTCAAATTCCCGGGTGCGCAGAGCCTGTTCAAAGGTCATCTGCTTGTCCATCAGGTTGTAGATGGTGTCGGTCTGGTCACCGTTGGTCACGATGGTCTTGTTGCCCAGCACGCGGACAGGATAATAAATAATCAGATGGGGGTCAACCATTTTGGATTCGTCAAAAGCCTTGGTGCGCATGGCATCGCCTTCCGCCACGAAAACACGGTTGCGGCTGTTGACGCTTCTGCCCATGATGAAATAGGCGGTAACAGCCTTCTTGCCGTCTGCGCTCTTGCCGATGATGATGCCTCTGCCGTGGTAAGCCAGGGAGTTCAGTTCATTTGCAATGGAGGAAATCTTCATGTCATTCTCCTTTTATATAGACCTTATTGTTGGCAACGGTAATTCTGTTTTCACAGAAAAGTCTGACAGCTTCCGGCAGAATCTTCCATTCCGCCTGTTCCATGATCCGCTTCTGCAGGGTTTCGGGGGTGTCGTCCTGCTGCACTTCCACCGCTTTCTGCAGAACAATGGGACCGGCATCACATTCGGGGGTAACAATGTGTACAGTAGCACCGGAGACCTTTACGCCCTTTTCCAGAGCCGCTTCATGGACATGGAGACCATAGTATCCCTTGCCGCAGAAGGAGGGGATCAGAGCCGGGTGAACATTCAGAATCCGGTTCGGGAACTTTTCATAAACCTGTTCATCGAAAATGGTCAGGAATCCGGCCAGAACGATCAGATCAATACCGGCATCCGTGCAGGTGTCTGCCAGTGCCCGGGAATAGGAAGCAATACTGTCATATTCCTTGCGTGGAAGAACAACCGATGCAATACCATTGTCCTTTGCCCGTTCCAGGGCATATACATCCGGCTTGGAGGAAACCACCAGTGTGATTTTTCCATTCCCCAGCGCACCGTTTTTCTCTGCGTCAATCAGTGCCTGCAGATTGGTTCCGCCGCCGGACACAAATACGGCAATTTTTGTCATGGTATTCATGGACACTCCCTTATGCGAAGATCACGCCTTCGTCACCGGCAACCACTTCACCGATGATGTATGCGTCTTCTCCGTTGGCTTTCAGGATTTCCACAGCCTTATCCGCATCGTTCTTGTCTACGGTAATACTCATGCCAACGCCCATGTTGAAGGTGTTGAACATATCTCTGCGATCCACGCCGCCTTTTTTCTGCAGCAGATCGAATACAGCAGGGGTACGGATCGCGGCAGAATCGATTCTGGCGGACAGACCGTCGGGCAGGCATCTCGGAATATTTTCGTAGAAGCCGCCGCCGGTGATGTGGGAGATACCCTTGGCCTTTACTTCTTCCAGCATAGCCAGAACGGGCTTTACATAAATTCTGGTGGGGGTCAGCAGAACTTCGCCCAGGCTCTTGCCGTCCAGTTCCGCCACAGGTGCGGTCAGGTCAGCGTTTTCAATATCGAATACCTTACGAACCAGGGAGAAGCCGTTGGAATGGAATCCGCTGGAGGGCAGACCGATCAGAATGTCGCCGGCTGCAGTCGTGGTATTGTCCAGAATCCGGCTGCGGTCTGCGATACCTACGGCAAAACCGGCCAGGTCATAGTCATCTTCGGGCATCAGGCCGGGATGTTCGGCCGTTTCGCCGCCGATCAGAGCACAGTCCGCCTGCACGCAGCCTTCAGCCACACCGGAAACCAGAGAGGCAATCTTTTCCGGTACATTGCGGCCGCATGCGATGTAGTCCAGGAAGAACAGGGGACGGGCACCGCAGCAGATAATGTCGTTCACACACATGGCAACGCAGTCGATGCCGACTGTATCATGCTTATCCATCAGCATGGAAAGACGGATCTTGGTACCGACGCCGTCCGTGCCGGAAACCAGAATGGGATCGGTGATGCCGTATTTCTTCATCATCACACCCAGATCGAACAGACCGCCGAAACCGCCGATCTTGTCACATACACCGGCAGTCATGGTACGGGCGATGTGGGCTTTCATCAGTTCCACCGCAGTATAACCCGCAGTGATATCCACACCGGCTTCCTTGTACGCTTCGCTGAAACTCTTCATTTAAGATTACCTCCGGAGAGTATTTTTGTATTATGTATTTTTAGTTCCGATACAGAACATTACTTGGCCAGCTTTTCCTGCAGGGCAGCATCCTTGGCCAGAACCGCTTCGGCACCTTTCTTTCTGGCATCCTTGATCTTCGCGGCCAGCTCAGCGTCAGAGAGGGCGAGGATCTGACAGGCCAGATGAGCTGCATTGGCAGCACCGTTGAGCGCCACGGTAGCCACGGGAATCCCGCTGGGCATCTGTACGGTTGCCAGCAGGGCATCCAGACCGTCCATAGCACCACCCTTCACCGGGATACCAATCACCGGCAGGGTTGTGTTGGCGGCACAGGCACCGGCCAGATGAGCTGCCATCCCGGCAGCAGCCAGAACCACACCGTATCCGTTGTCTTCGGCGGACGAAATGAATTCAGCAGTTTCCACAGGGGTTCTGTGGGCGGAGAGAACTCTTGCGGTGTATTCCACACCAAAGGATTCCAGAACGGCGAACGCTTTTTCCACAACCGGCAGATCAGAATCACTGCCCATGAGAATGGCAACTTTTTTAGCCATGATGATACCTCGTGAATCATATTTGTAATAAAAATCAAAAAAGGCATACCGCTCCCCAAGAAACAACATAGAATGCTGTTCCTGCGAACGGAATGCCCAGACGGTCGGCAGGCTTGTCAGCCAAGGCGAAATCTGCTTCATTGCGGTCTTTTCCGCTGCGTCTGTACGCATATCCGTCAGTCACAGAAAGCCTTACTCTGATATTATACCGGAATTCTTCGGTATCGTCAAGAGGGGCAAGGGACAAATTTCCCCATCTGCCGCATTTTTTCTTGTGGATAATCTCTAATGAGAATTTGTACAAGTGACAAAAACTCAAAAAATCTTGACTTTCCGGGCATATAGTGTTACAATAACAGTAAATTGGGAAATTGTGACTACATCTATGAAAGGATAGAAACCATGCAATACCAATGCGCTTCCGGTCTTTCCGACGACAGCATTCTGTTTGTGCTGAAAGACACCATCAAAGGAAAAAAACTGAATAAGATTCTTCTGCTTCCCCCGGACTATACCCGGATGTACAGCGGCGCGGGAAAGATCGTCGCCATGTACTGGGAGCTGCTTCATGACACCTGTCAGATTGACATCATGCCCGCCCTCGGTACTCACGCACCCATGACCGAAGAAGAATGCAAAGCCTTTTTCGGCGAAAATGTGCCTTTCGAAAATATCATCGTCCACCGCTGGAGAGATGATGTTGTGAAGATCGGCGAAGTGCCCGGCGAATATGTAGCGGAAGTTTCCGAAGGTCTGGTGGACACCCCCATCGACGTGGAAGTAAACAAGCGCCTGCTGGATCCTTCCTATGACCTGATCATTTCCATCGGTCAGGTGGTACCCCATGAAGTGGTGGGGATGGCCAACTATTCCAAGAATCTGTTTGTCGGCTGCGGCGGCTCTTCCATGATCAACTCCTCCCACATGCTGGGTGCTTTCTACGGCATGGAACGGATCATGGGGAAGGATTTCTCTCCCGTACGTAAGGTGTTCGACTATGCCCAGGAAAACTTCTGCAAGGATATCCCCCTTCTGTTCGTGCTGACCTGTACCACCAATACCGGCGACCAGACCAACATCCACGGGATCTACACCGGCCGGGACAGAGCAACCTTTGAAAAAGCCGTTGCCCACAGCCAGCAGATCAACCTGATCCATGTGGACAAACCCTTCGATAAGGTGGTTGTCTATCTGGATCCCAGAGAATTCAAGAGCACCTGGCTGGGCAACAAGGCGGTTTACCGTACCCGTATGGCCATTGCAGACGGCGGCGAGCTGATTGTGCTGGCACCCGGCGTGGCAAGATTCGGGGAAGATGACGAAAACGACCGCCTGATCCGGAAGTACGGTTACGTGGGCAGAGAAAACGTGCTGCAGCTGGTAAAGGATCCCGCCAACGCCGATCTGAATGCCAATCTGTCCGTAGCAGCCCACCTGATCCACGGATCCTCTGACGGACGGTTCAGCATCACCTATGCTACCGAAAAGGTGACAAAGGAAGAGGTGGAAGGTGTTGCTTTCCGCTGGATGCCTTACGAAGAAGCAGCAAAGAAATACGATCCTGCGGTTCTGACCGACGGTTACCATACCATCGACGGGGAAGAGATCTTCTACATCAGCAACCCCGCCCTGGGACTGTGGTCCTACGATAAGAAGGAAGACTGACATGGAAGAAAGATATATTGACCTCCACACCCATACTGTCTGTTCCGACGGTTCCATGACGCCGGCAGAACTGGTACGCCATGCAAAAGCATCCGGGCTGTCTGCGGTTGCCGTATCCGACCACGATACCGCAGATGGTGTGAAGGAAGCCATGGCGGTGGGGAAAGAAATCGGCATTGAAGTGGTGCCTGCCATTGAGCTGTCTGCTATTTCCGATACGGAAACCCACATTCTCGGCTACTTTATCGATCCGGATTCCGAAGCACTGGTGAAAGCGGTTGACAATATCCGCGCCATCCGGACCCAGCGGATCGGGGAAACCTGCGAAATGCTGGAAAAGTACAATATTCACGTAACTCTGGACGAAGTAAAAGCCAAAGCCGGCGGCGGTATCCTGTGCCGTGCGCATATCGCCAAGCTGATGACGGAAAAAGGGTACAGTGAATCCCCGAAAGCCGCTTTCAATGAATGGCTGAACGTGGGTTGTCCCTGCTACAGCGAATCCCAGGCGCTGACCGATACGGAAGCCGTGGAGCTGATCCGGGCTGCAGGCGGGGATGCCTACCTGGCGCATCTGCACCTGACCAAAAAATCCGGCGAGGATCTTGATGCCTTTGTAAAGCATCTTGTGGACGCAGGGCTGACCGGAATCGAGGGTTACTACACCGACTACACCACGGAAATGGCCGGAATCTACCGGGGGCTGGCCGGAAAATATAACCTGAAGATTTCCGGCGGCACCGACTTCCACGGCAGCTTCAAACCCCACATCAGGATCGGAAAAGGGCTCGGTGAAATGACCATCCCCTACACCGTTCTGGAAGAAATGAAAAAAAGATAATTCAAACCAAATACAGCCGCTGTCCCGTATAAAAAGTTCTTTGCGGCGTTTTTCGTGGAAAGCGACTGTTCCCTCAAAAAATATATTCCCCAAAACATAAAGGAGAAAGCATCATGAAAAAAGCGAATATCGGGCTGGTAGGCCTGGCTGTAATGGGTGAAAACCTGGTTCTGAACATGGAATCCAAGGGCTTCACCGTAGCTGTGTTCAACCGTACCACAGAAAAGGTTACCAACTTTGTAAACGGCAGAGGCGCCGGCAAGAACATCATCGGTACCTACAGCCTGGAAGAACTGGTAGCAAATGTGGAAAAGCCCCGCAAGATCATGCTGATGATCAAGGCCGGTTCCGCTGTTGACGCCATGATCGACACGCTGCTGCCCCTGCTGGACGATGGCGATATCATCATCGACGGCGGTAACTCCCATTTCCCGGACACCGCACGCAGAACCGCATATGTGGAATCCAAGGGCAAGCTGTACATCGGTACCGGGGTTTCCGGCGGTGAAGAAGGCGCGCTGAACGGCCCCTCCCTGATGCCCGGCGGTTCTCCCGCTGCATGGCCCCATGTAAAGGAAATCCTGCAGGCGATCTGCGCCAAAGTGGAAGACGGTTCTCCCTGCTGTGACTGGGTAGGCGAAAACGGCGCCGGTCATTTCGTAAAGATGGTACACAACGGTATCGAATACGGCGATATGCAGCTGATCTGTGAAGCATATCACCTGATGAAGAACCTGCTGGGTATGTCCGACGACGAAATGCACGAAGTATTCGCAGACTGGATGAAGGGCGACCTGGACTCCTACCTGGTGGAAATCACCCGTGACATTCTGGCATACAAGGACGAAGACGGCGAGCCCATCGTAGAAAAGATTCTGGATACCGCAGGCCAGAAGGGTACCGGTAAGTGGACCGGCATCGCTGCTCTGGACGAAGGTGTGCCGCTGACCCTGATCGGCGAAGCTGTATTTGCCCGCTGCCTGTCTGCCATGAAGGAAGAAAGAGTTGCCGCATCCGCTGTGCTGAACGGCGAAGCTGCCGCTGCTCCCGCACTGACCGCAGAAGAAAAGGCCGAATGGATCGAAAACATCCGCTGCGCTCTGCTGGCTTCCAAGATCGTGTCCTATGCACAGGGCTATACTCTGATGAAGGCAGCCGCAAAGACTTACGGCTGGAACCTGAACTACGGCGGCATCGCACTCATGTGGAGAGGCGGCTGTATCATCCGTTCCGTATTCCTGGGCAAGATCAAGGATGCGTTCGATGCCAACCCCGAGCTGACCAACCTGCTGCTGGATCCCTACTTCACCGAAAAGATTACCGCTCTGCTGCCCGGCTGGCGTAAGGTTGTGGCACAGGCTGCCCTCACCGGTATGCCCGTTCCCGCATTCTCTTCCGCCCTGTCCTACTACGACGGCTACCGCTGCGACCGTCTGCCCGCAAACCTGCTGCAGGCACAGCGTGACTACTTCGGCGCACACACCTACGAAAGAGTTGACGCTCCCAGAGGGGAATTCTTCCATACCAACTGGACCGGTCACGGTGGTGACACTGCGGCTACCCAGTATGTGGTCTGATTTCAAAAGAGCATAACACAGGGGGAGATTTTCAAACCTACAGGAAGTCTCCCCCGACCTGTATTTCATATTCTGAAATAGCCGATTGCAAAACGCACCAAAAACGAAATCAAGCACTCGGAAACCGGCTACGGTGAGCAGGGTAGGGTCCCTGCGAACTCGCTTTACTATTTCTCGGGGTTTGCAATTTCTATATATAGTGGCACATGGAATTGCAGTCACTATATCCAGTAGAATCCATTTTAAAAGTTTTTGCTCACTCAGCCTTGCTGAGTGGGGCTTTATTTTCAAAAAGCCGCGTTTCCCTTTTACTGGAATTTTGCAATCGGCTACATATTCTGAAAACAAAGGAGATTTTGACATGAAAATCCGTGAAAACTGCAAATATGCTATCGTAGTTCCCACCTCTATGGGTGTTCGTATCTGCCCCATGCACGGTCAGCCCGTTGCCTCCAGCGACAATTTCTTCATGCAGGCTACCAGTGCCGAATCCAATGTGCTGTCCATCGCTTCTTATCTGGGTATGCCCACCAAGGTTCTGACCACCTTCGTGAAGGACAGCCCCATTGCTGATTTCATCAAGCGTAATCTCCGTTCCCGCGGTATCGATTACGAAGGTGCTGAAGTGGAACAGGGCGGCCCCTGGGGGTACCGTCACCAGTTCAACATCGCTGACAGCGGGTATGGTTCCCGCGGCCCCCGTGTATGCAACGACAGAGCAGGGGAAGTCGGCCGTACCCTGAACATCAAGGACTTTGACGTTGACCGTATCTTCGGCGAAGAAGGCGTACAGATCCTGCACCTGTCCGGTCTGATCGGCGCACTGTCTCCGGAAACCAGTGTGTTCTGTCAGGAACTGGCAAGAGCCGCCAAGAAGTACGGCACCCTGATCTCCTTTGACCTGAACTACCGCGCTTCCTTCTGGAAGGACAGAGAAGACGAGCTGCGCGCCATCTTTACCGAAATCGCTTCTCTTGCCGACATTCTGGTGGGCAATGAAGAAGACTTCCAGCTGGCTCTGGGCATGAAGGGTCCCGAAGCGGGCGGTAAGGATCTCTCTTCCAAGATCGCTTCCTTCCAGGAAATGATCGGTGAAGTGAAGAAAGCATATCCCAACGCATCCGTATTCGGCACCACCCTGCGGCAGGTTGTCAATGTAAACGAACACATCTGGGGTGCTATCATTCTGGCGGAAGACGGCTGGCATATCGCAGAACCCAGACCCATTCATGTTCTGGACAGAATCGGCGGCGGCGACGGCTTCGTAGGCGGTATGCTGTACGCTATCCTGAAGGGCTGGGAAGCAGAAAAGTGGGTACAGTTCGGCTGGGCATCCGGCGCGCTGGCAACCACCTTCCTGACCGACTACGCACAGCCTGCCGACGAAGAAATGATCTGGTCCGTATGGGGCGGCAACGCACGGGTCAAGAGATAAGTATTCCGGTCTGATAAAGGAATAGAACTGTATGGATTTTCTGTTCTTGATGATCGCCTGCCTGTTTTTCTCGGTGCAGTTCATTTTTCAGAAATGTTTCCAGAAAAACACCAAAGGCGGGTACGGGATTACCGTCTGGAATCAGTTTCATATTTATATTTTCATGGGGGTGTATCTGCTTCTGACCAGTGATACCCCCATGCAGACCACCCTGACATCCCTTCTGCTGTCTGTGGGATATGCAGTCTCCGGGCTGACATCCTCCACCGGCTCACTCTTCGCCATGCGGTACGGAAAAATGTCTTCTGTGACGACTTTCTGTCTGCTGGGCGGTATGATCCTGCCTTTTGTGTACGGTGTGCTGTTTCTGCATGAGGAAGTCACCCTGTGGAAAGTACTGGGGATTCTTGTTCTCACCGGTTCCATGCTGCCGTCTCTGTTCGAAAAAGATCCTTCCGGCGCAGAGCGGACAAAAGGGGACAGAGTGAAGTATTTCATCTTCTGCATGATGACCTTCTGCGGAAACGGTATGGTCAGCGTGATCTCCAAAGCACACCAGATTTCCGACAATGCTATGCGCCTGCCGGGAGGAGAAGTGGATACAGACGGTTTTGTTCTGCAGAATGCACTGGTCTGCCTGGTGATTGCTTTCGGGATTCTGCTTGTGCGTACTGTTATGGCTGCCGGAAATGGGGATAAAACCCCGGTGCGGTCTGTGTACTATGAGATCGGGAAAAATAAAATGGTGCCGAAGCTGTTTGTGCTGCTGCTGGCGCTGACCGCAGGGTATGCCGTGTGCAATGCCGTGGGGAATATCTTCTCCCTGCGCTGCGCCATGACCATGGATTCATCCATTCAGTTCCCGATGCTGTCCGGCGTTGTGATTTTCATGACGGCAGTGTTCGGATGGCTGTTTTTCCGGGAGAAGATCGGAAAATCGAATCTGCTCAGTCTGACGCTGACACTGATCGGGATCAGCCTTTTCATGATTCCCGTATAATCGGAGGAAAACAGGATGACGAATGAAAAATATGCGGCTGTGTACGCCCATGCGCTGGAGATTGCGGAAAAGACCGGCTTTACGGCAGAACAGATCGGCGAGCTGGCTCCTGCCATGACGATGGTACTGGAAAAGGCACCGGAACCGTTTGAAGCTCTGGAAAAAGCCATGCTGGAAGGGCAAGACAACGCCGATATGGTGTACGCCCTGACCCGTCCGCTGGGACTGGAAGACGATTTCGGTATGCTGGCTGTGTGTCTGCTGCTGACCCATGCGTCCCATGAACTGTACCGTAAGAAGGGAATCGCAGAAGACATTTATGTGGATTCCATGAAGGATATCCGTGTATGGACCGGAACCTGTATCGACAACCGGCAGCATCTGGGCGTGTACCAGTACGGCTGGATCCGCAACTTTTACAAAGCAGATATCGTTCGCCTAGGCCGGCTGGAATTCCATATTGTCCCGTATACCCACGATGAACCCTATACAGCCTGCGGCGTCACGGTGAAAAAGGGCGATCCCGTCATCAATACCCATATTCCCGCCGACGGTCATATGGAGCCGGAAGATGTCCGGGACGCTTTCCGGAAAGCATACCGTTATTTCGGAAAAACAGGGATTACCCCCATCGTGTGTCATTCCTGGCTGCTGTACCCGAAAAACCGGCTGTTCTGCAAACCGGAATCCCGGATGGCAGCATTCCTGGATACCTTTACCATTCTGGAAAGCAAAGATATTCCAAACAGCGGCGATCTGTGGCGCGTGTTCGGTCATCGTCCCACCTATGAACCGGATTCTCTTCCGGACGACACACCTCTGCGGCGTCAGCTGAAGGAGCATCTGAAAAACGGCGGTACGATGGGCGAAGGCTACGGCATCTTCCTGCATGACGGTGAAAAGCGTGTGGACGGCCCCATGGCATAAATTACAGCCCCTTATGGAGATTTTATGAAAATTGTTGTATTGGATGGATTTGCCGTAAACCCCGGGGATCTGACCTGGAATTTCCTGGAAAAATACGGAGAAGCGGCAGTCTATGATAAAACCCCCAACGAACAGGCAGCGGCAGTGATCGGAGATGCCGAAGTGGTGTTTACCAACCGTGTGAAAATCACGGAAGAAGTGCTGAAGGCCTGTCCCAACGTAAAATATGTTTCCGCACTGGGTACCGGGTATGATATGATCGATGTCAAAGCATGCCGTGCCCATGGCGTGGAAGTGTGCAATGTTCCCGGGTATTCCACCATGTCTGTTGCCCAGCATGCGTTCACCCTGCTTCTGTCTTTTGCAGCAGATCTGGAAGGACTCTGCGGCATTGTAAAGGACGGTATGTGGACCGGCATTCCCGGATTTCAGTACCAGAAAGTCCGCTTTATTGAGCTGGCCGACAAAACCGTGGGCATTTACGGCTGCGGTGCCATCGGGAAAGCTTTCGGCAGAATGTGCCAGGCATTCGGCATGAACGTGCTGGCTACCAGACGATCCAAAACCGAAGGGGAAGAAGACGGCATCACGTATGTCACCCCCGAAGAACTGCTGGAAAGAGCGGATTATATTTCCTTCCATTGTCCTCTGACCGATGAAACCCGCGGTATGGTAAACCGGGAATTCATTACCGGAATGAAAGACGGTGCTGTGATCATCAATACTTCCCGTGGTGCCGTACTGAACGAAGCCGACGTAGCCGAAGCGCTGCACAGCGGCAAACTGGGCGGTGCCGGGCTGGATGTTCTGGCTGTGGAACCGGCTGATCCTGAGAATCCTCTGCTGACCGCGCCGAACTGCCGGATCACACCCCACAGCGCATGGACTTCCAGAGAAGCAAGACTCCGCCTGCTGGACGTACTGGACGCTAACCTGGGTTCCTTTGTGTGCTCCGGGCAGGGTATAAACCGGGTATTCTGAGATAAAAAATCTCTCCTTCTCCGTGCAGAACGGTCCGGGAGAGATTTTTTTCATATACCACCGAACCTTTTCCCCTTTTTGCGACTATATGGGTGTATCGATACAAAGAAACAGGAGAAGAAAACATGGATCCTATGGAGCCGCTGCTTGCGTATACAGACGAAATCTGGAAGCTGGCCTTTGCCCGGTGCGGCAATACTGCCGATGCGGACGACCTGACCCAGGAAACCTATCTGGCAGCCCTTGTTGCGATCCGGCGGGGCAGGGAAATCCGCTATCCCAGAACCTGGCTGGCAAATACCCTGATGCATTTGTGGAACAGCCGCCTGCGGGAAAAATACCGTATGGTCACGGTCAGCTATGGTGTGGATTTCCCGGAGGTGGCAGAAGATACTGTCATTGAACCGGAGGAAGAAACCAGTCTGCGCACCCATATTGCCTCCCTGACAAAACTGTACCGGGATGTGATCGTGCTCCATTACATCGGCGGCCTGACGGTGGAACAGATTGCAGAAAGTCTGGATATCCCGGCAGGCACAGTCAAACGCCGGCTCCATGACGGACGGGAGAAAATACGAAAGGGGAAAGAAAAGATGAAAAACGAAGAACTGGAACGGATCACCCCCATGTGTGTCAGCCTGAGCTGGAACGGCAGTATGAACAGTACGGAAGTGTTCCACTTTGCCGAAGGAAACCTGGTACAGCAGATTCTGGCGGCGGCCTATGAGAAACCCCTGACCGACGGGGAAATTGCGGAAAAAATCGACATTCCGGTATACTATATCGAAGATCTGCTGGAAAAAGCGGTGGATCTGGAAATCATGGTGAAAACGGATGCCGGACGATACTATACGGATGCGTGTCTGTCTACAACGGATGACTGGGAGACAAGCTGGTACGGCTGTCATCAACTGGTGGAGTCGCATCTGGGAGCCTATACCGATTGTCTGTACCGGGTGAAGGAGGCAGTAGAAAAACTTTCGTGGTATGGGGAACTGAACCATAGACAGCAGTGGAAGCTGAAACGCTTTGCTTTTCTGGAAACGGTTCAGCGAGCCAAGAATAACAGTATGGAAACCGAGAAACTGGAACGTCCGAAACGGAAAGATGGCGGAAACTGGATTCTGATCGGCGGAGTCTGGCCTCTTGGATATGTGACGCCTTTTCGGGATTTGAATATGGGAGGACACAGGAGCTCCGGGGATGATGGATATCATTTGCATGAATTTGATACGAGCATCTGGGACAATGGTTTCCGTTGTCGGAATATCGACTGGGTGAAGTATGTCTCCCGTCTGTTGTACGCCGTACATACCGGAAAAGACCCCATCGAGCTCGGATGCCCGGCAGACATGATCGAATCCATGGACTACTTCACCGATGCCGGACTTTTTACCATGGAAAACGGCACGCGGAAAGTGGATATCCCGGTTGTAAACGGCGAACAGTGGCGGGAGCTGATGATCGATCTCTGCGGCAGAGAAGCGGATTTTCTGCGGACACAGACAGAACCCTTTATCAGGGAATGGCTGGCAGCCTGCAGCAATGGATTGCCGTCCCACCTGCGGGAGAAATACCGTATCCAGTGGCTCGGCCTTATGCTGGCGTATTACGAACCGGCAGTATATGGAATCCTGTACGACAAAGGCATCCACCTGCAGGGCGTGGATTTCTGCTGCCCTCCGGCGGTGCTTGTCATCGAATAAGCAAAAAGATCCCCCGATATGCCAAAACGGTATACCGGGGGAATCTTATGTCTGTGTGGGATTATTCTTCTGCAAAGAACAGAGCTTCTACATCTTCGTAATGCTTGAGAACGGCTTTTTCATTCTTCTGGTAATGAGAAGTGATATCGGTGGATTTATCCTGACCGATCAGGTTCTGGAGATAGAAGGAACAGCCCTTCCAGTTGTCAAATACATAACCCAGGTCGAATACACGGGATGCCACGCACAGCTCGATCATTTCCGCATCATCAGGAGAAGAAGCGTAACGCTGCTTCAGGGATACATCGTAGTATGCGGGCAGAATCTTCTTAAATGCTTCTGCGCACATTACTTCGGTGATCTTGCCGACAAATTCCAGATTGTTGCCGTTCTTGGCTACGCCCATGGCTTCATGGTTGCCGTCTACCATGGTCATATAGTTTGCCTGTTCTTCATTGTACTTGGGATAGGGCAGAATGCCGTATTCATTTTCAAATTCAGCCAGGAAGGTGATGGTCTGGGACAGCAGTGCATTTACGAATACGCACCGACCGTTGGCAAAAGCCTTGATAGCCAGAAAATGGGTGTCCGTATCCGTGGGAGATGTTACAGCAATGCCGTTGGTTTCATGGAATACATTGTACAGCTTTTCCACCAGATCCACCAGCTTTTCGCTGTAGTAAGTAACATCGATTCCGCCTTCGTCGTTCTTTCGGCAGATCATGTTGTCGAAAGACCAGAGATAGGTGTTCAGGTTGGACTTGGCATTGGAAAGGAAACCGTAAAAGTCGGTGTCCGGATCCATGGTGCCGTCGCCGTCTGTGTCACGTCCCATAGTGGAAGCGATGGTCTGCAGATGTTCAATGGTCCATTCCCCGGCACGTACGGTTTCATACACATCAGGTACATCATAGTCCAGAATGGTTTCCTTGTCAAAAATCATGCAGTAGGTCTGGGCGATGGAGGAAACGGCAGCGTCCCCTACAGCCAGATAGCAACGGTTGTTGATGGTCAGGTCATTGACAGTGGAATCAGACCACCAGGGTTTATCAAAGTTGATGTGGGGAATATCGTACCAGTTCATGTAATATCCCTGCAGAGCATTGCCTGCGTTTTCCACAACATGGAAGGAAGCCAGCTGGAAAGCATCCGGGTCGCCGCCTTGTACGGACTTCTTGACAGTGGCGGAAGACTGGGTGTAACCGCCGGTAGGTTCGGTATACTGTACCTTGGTGTTGAACCGTTCTTCAATGGTCAGATTCCGGTTGTATACACTGTCGTTCAGCACTTCACCGTTCAGTTCTTCCACATATATGAAGGAACCGAAGTCCTGTTCGTCGGAACCCAGTACAATAAAGTCCCGTCCGCCGAAATCTTCGTTTTCCACTTCATCGGAAATGGAGTTGCGGTATTCTTCTTCGGTGGTTTCTTTTTCGGTTTCGACTACGGTGGTGTCTGCCGCGGTGTCATTGTCTGTGGTGTCACCGGCATCTCCGCAGGAAATCATTGCGGGGGCCAGCATAGCCAGCAGAAGCAGAATAGAGACAAGCTTCTTGTTCATGATGGAACTCCTTTGAAATGTGAAAATTATAAATATCCATACTAAATTATATCACAGACACTGCAGAAAGTCAAGAAAATACACTGTATATGTATGGGATAAAGCAGACATAAACGGTAAAGAAAACGGTATGACTCCGGAAAGAATCATACCGTTTGAGAGTATGTAACCAGCTTACTGCTGCAGGGCAGAAACGTTTTCGATGAACTTTTCCAGATCTGTGTTGGCTGTCTTTTCCTTGGAAGCCAGGGTGGAAGCAATGTTGTCAGGAGAAGTGAAGCCGCAGATGGTGGAACGGATAGCGCCGGTGTCAAAGATGATACCCAGGTCAAAGTTACGGGTGTTCAGGATCAGCTCGATCATGGGTTCGGATTCTTCGTCACGGGTAGACTTGCCGATCAGGGTCTGGTTGTAGTAAGCGGGCGTCAGGGAATACATGGACAGATTTGCCATGGCATCCATGATATCGCCAACCATTTCAGCGTCCGGGCAGGTGGTGGGAATTACATAAATGGTGAAGTTGTAGTAGCTGTAGTTGGACCAGTACTGTTCCTGTTCTTCATTGCGCTTGGGAGCCGGGATTACGCCGAAGTCGGTGTCGAAATCGCGGAACAGGGTGATGTTGATCATACCTGCATAATAGAACAGGGCTTTCCCGTTGGCGAACTGCTTTTCACGGGTAGCGCCTTCCCCCATACCGCCGCCGGTAACCGTGGACTTGGAACCCATGTTGGAGTGTTCCGCATACTGGATTTCCAAAATCCGGGTCAGGGTGTCGATGGAAGCTTCGCTGCTGTAGGTGTAGTAAGGCAGACCTTCCGCATCATTTTCCATGATCTTGAAGCCGGCGCAGGACCACAGAGCCATGTTGTTGTAGCCTTCGGTGACGAAACCATAGGTGTCCGCTTCGGTCCATTTGCCGTCGCCATCCACGTCGGTCAGGGCAACAGCCGCCATTTCGTCCATCTTGTCCAGAGTCCATTTGCCGTCGTTGACCAGATCATAAGGGCTTTCCATACCGTGGTCGATGATCATGTCCTTGTTGAACAGCATGCACCAGGTAGCCTTGTTGTCCATGATGGAAATATCACCGGTCATGAAGAAAGTTCTGCCCATAACAGCACAGTCATCATAGATCTGGGGGTCCCAGTAGGGCTGATCAGCGTGAATGGTGGAGATGTTGCGGTAGTCCAGCAGCATATTCTGTGCCACCAGCGGGGAAGAGGAAGCCAGACCATCGGTTACGGTATCGTAATCATCGGTGCCGGCGGTAACAGCCTGCTTCAGCTGATCTGTGGGAACGTCGTGACGGATTTCGGTGACTTTGATGTTCATAGCATCTTCCAGGGCTACATTGCGGTTGTAAACAGCGTCGTTGATAACTTCGCCGGTTACTTCTTCGGCAATTACGTCCATGGTCTGCCAGTCGACAACATCCCGTACACCAACGCGGAAAGTGTACCCGCCGTAATCACGGTCCTGATAACCGGCAGCAACAGATTCAAAGGTGATTTCAGGTTCGGTTTCCACAGCATCGGTCTGGGCGGAAGAGGTGTCTGCAGTGGTTTCATCGGAACCGGCATCGCCGCAGCTTACAGCGCTCATCAGCATCAGGGAAGCCAGCAGCAGTGCCAGAATGGACTTGCGGTTCATGAGAAATCCTCCTGTAAAAAATTACAAAATACTACGGATTTCATTATAATATACATCTGAAAACAAAATGTGAATTATTTGTGGCGTGGGTGTAAACAAAACCGCAGGCGCTGCTCAATACAGTTTTTCCAGATCTTCCAGGAATTCTTCCAGCGCTTCATCGGCAGAGGCTTCCATAGCGGCAAAGGTAGAGGCAATATTTCCCGGATCGGTCATGGTGATGATGGTAGCGCAGACATTCCCGGTATTGTAGACTATGCCCAGGTCGAAATTACGTGTGTTCAGAATCAATTCGATCATGGGAAGGGATTCCTCGTCACGGGTGGATTTACCGATCAGGGTCTTGTCATAATAAGCCGGTGTCAGGGTGTAAGCGGACAGGTGGGCCATGGCGTCCAGAATGTCGCCGACCTTTTCCGCATCGGGACAGGTGGTGGGAATCACATAGATGGTGAAGTTGCCGTAACTGTAATTGGAACGGTATTCAGCCTGTTCTTCGTTGTACTTGGGGGCGGGCAGAACACCGAAATCGGTATCAAATTCCCGCAGCAGGGTGATGTTGATCATACCTGCATAATAGAACAGGGCTTTCCCGTTGGCGAACTGCTTTTCCCGGGAGGGATCGTCTGTGTTCATGCCGCCGTAGATAACGTTGGAGCCGGATCCCATATTGGTGTAATCGGCGAACTGGATGTCCAGAACTTTCGTCAGTACATCCAGCGCCAGCTCGCTGTCATAGGAATAGACAGGAAGATCCTTGGCATCCTTGGTTATGATTTTCAGATCCGCACAGGACCATAAGGCAATGTTGTTGTAGCCTTCTGTCAGGAACCCGTATGTATCTGCTTCTGTCCATTGTCCGTCGCCGTCAGCATCGTGAAGCACGGCAGCGGCCATTTCGTCCATTTTATCCAGTGTCCAGGTGCCTTCGTTTACCAGATCATAGGGATTTTCCAGACCATGGTCCTTCACCAGATCCTTGTTGAAGAGCATACACCATGTTCCTGCGTTGTCCATGATGGAAATATCTCCGGTCATCATGAAAGACTTGCCGGAAATGGACAGAGAGTCATAAATCTGGGGATCCCAGTAGAACTGTTCGGGGTGTACGGACGTGATGCTGCGGTAATCCATAAGCATATTCTGGACTACCAGCGGCGCAGCAATAAACAGCCCATCTGTAACGGTGTCGTAATCGTCAGTACCGGCAGTGACAGACTGGGTAAGATTGGTAGCGGGCCTGTCATGGCGGATTTCCGTGATCTTGATGTTCATGTTTTCTTCCATCAGCAGATTCCGGTTGTACACAGCATCGTTGATGGCTTCTCCGGTCAGTTCCTCGGCAATAACATCATAGGTTTCCCAGTCGACTTCATCGCGCACACCGACACGGAAAACATATCCGTCATAATCTCTGTCCGCATAAGAAGCGGTAACAGATTCCAGTGTGGGGGAGGCGTTTGGGGTTTCCTGTACGGTTGTCTGCGCATTGGCTGCGGCTTCATCCTGTGTACCGCTGTCACCGCAGGATACTGCAGAACCAAGCATCAGCAGTGCCAGCACCAGCGCCGGAAGGGATCTTTTATACATGTATGTACTCCTCACATATATCAATTATTTTTGAATAAATTATATACCATTGGAATGGTGTGAATTTGAACAGAAAATGATGAAAATGTAAACAAAAAACACAAGTGTAACCAACAGGAAAACCGTCCTTCCGGCCAATCGGGAAGAACGGCCGGGAAAACGGTTTTGCAGATACATATTCAGTTGTCCAGCAGTGCCAGCATCTCCGGAAACGGTTCCAGACTTCTCTTCAGGATGCCATGCATGTGGGCTATGGCGATACCATAATTCACCATGGGAACGCCTGCTGCCGAAGCGGTACGGATCCGGTGGCCCATTTCCGCTTCATTGAGCATGCAGCCGCCGCAGTGTACCACAACTTTGTATGCCGACAGATCTGCCGGAAACTCACCGCCGGAGGTAAATGCATACTCCGGTTTCGCGCCGGTGTATTTTTCAATCCATCCGGGAATCTTCACAGAACCAATGTCACCGCATTGTCTGTGGTGGGTACAGCCTTCGGAAATCAGAACCTTATCCCCGTCACGCAGAGTGGATAAGGCCGCAGCACCTCTTACCAGTGTGGCAAGATCCCCTTTGTACCGGGCAAACAGGATAGAGAAAGAGGTGAGCATAATATCTTCCGGCACATCCTTGGAGACCCGTCCGAATGCCTGAGAGTCTGTGATAACCAGCTTTGGCTTCTTTGCCAGCATGGCCAGCGTCTGTGCCACTTCCGTATCCTGACAGCACACAACGGATACATGGCTGTCCAGAATGTCACGGATGGTCTGCTGCTGGGGCAGGATCAGACGCCCTTTGGGTGCGGATTCATCAATGGGAATCACAAGCATCACAAAGTCCCCGGGAGCAAGCAGGTCGGCCACCAGCCGTTTGGTGTTTCCTTTATTTTTGGCCAGTGCACCGATGGCGTTTTTCAGCGCTTCAATGCCGGTTCCGGTGACAGCGCTGACGAAAATTTCATCCTTACCGGCGGCAGGAATATCCGTCAGCAGGTCGGCTTTGTTGAAAGCAGTGATCACCGGGATCTTCCGTTCCGCGAACAGGGCAAGAAGTTCCTTTTCCGTTTCGCCGATACCGAGAGCAGCATCCACTACCAGGACAGCCACATCGGTCTTTGCCAGGATCTCTCTGGTCTTTTCCACACGAAGGTGTCCGAGCGTCCCTTCATCATCATATCCGGGGGTGTCGATGATCATCACAGGGCCGACAGGCAGAAGCTCCATGGCTTTTTTAACCGGGTCTGTAGTGGTGCCGCGTACATCGGAAACCACAGACAGTGCCTGCCCCGTTACCGCATTGACCAGGCTGGATTTGCCGGCGTTCCGTCTGCCGAAAAAGCCGATATGGACTCTTTCGCCGGATGTTACGTCATTCAGTCCCATAGATACTCCTTTTTCTGTCAGAACCGGAAGTCGCGTCGGTTGGAATTCCGGATGTCTTCGATATTCTGCTTGGCGATATCCCGCACTTTTTCCTTGGGAATCCGTCCCAGTTCTTCCTCAATCATACGGAAGCCCACTTCTTTGGTTTCCGGAGAAGCATAGTCCACCAGATATTCGGTCAGTGTCATCAGTGCGTTGGGATGGCAGCAGTTGAGGATCTGTCCGGATTTGCACAGGCTCATGAACCGGTCACCGGTACGGCCTTCCCGGTAGCAGGCGGTACAGAAAGAGGGAATATGTCCGTTTTCCATCAGCCAGCGTACCACTTCGTCCAGAGAACGCTGGTCGGATACGTCAAACTGTTCGGTGTCGTGGGGACGTTCTTCTTCCGCATAGCCGCCCACAGACGTTCTGGAACCGCCGCTTACCTGGGAAACACCGCAGTTCAGCAGTCTGCCGCGCACCTTTTCGGTTTCTCTGGTGGAGATGATGATGCCGGTGTAGGGAACTGCCAGACGGATGCAGGCGGTGATCTTGGCAAAGGTGTCGTCGTCGATACCGTTGTCGAAGTCATCGGGGTTGATATCGTCCGCTCTCTTCAGTCTGGGTACACTGATGGTGTGAGGCCCTACGCCGTGTACCGCTTCCAGATGTTCCGCATGCATGATCAGTCCGGCAAATTCATACTTGTACAGTTCCAGGCCGAACAGTACGCCCAGCCCTACGTCGTCGATACCGCCGTCCATGGCACGGTCCATGGCTTCGGTGTGGTAATCATAGTCATGCTTGGGGCCGGTGGGATGCAGCTCCAGATAGCTCTTTTTGTGATAGGTTTCCTGGAACAGAATATAGGTACCGATACCGGCATCCTTCAGTTTCCGGTAGTTTTCCACAGTGGTAGCGGCAATGTTCACGTTCACCCGGCGGATGTCCCCGTTCTTGTGGTGCACACTGTAGATGGTGTTGATGCATTCCAGAATGTATTCGATAGGATTGTTCACCGGGTCCTCACCGGCTTCGATGGCCAGACGCTTGTGCCCCATATCCTGCAGGGCAATCACTTCCTTGCGGACTTCTTCCTGGGTCAGCTTCTTTCTGGGAATGCACTTGTTTTTCAGGTGATAAGGGCAGTATACACAGCCGTTGACACAGTAGTTGGAGAGATACAGAGGCGCAAAGATCACAATACGGTTGCCGTAGAAAGCCAGCTTGATCTCTTCCGCAATCTCGTAAATCTTCTGAATCTTGTCCGGCAGCTCGCAGGCCAGCAGTACAGAGGCTTCCTTATGGGTCAGACCGGCGCATACGGTTCCGTCGGCTGTCTTGCGGGGGCGTGCTTTTTCCAGAATCTGATCGATCAGCTCTGCATTGTCCTTGTTGGCTTCCGCATAGGCGAGGGTTTCCAGGATCTCCCCGTCGTTGATGAATTCTTCCGCTTTTCTGGATTTGGGATCGTAAATAGCCATGTTTAGTTCCTTTCTCTGTCGGGTCAGACATACTTTCCCGTAAGATGTGATTTATTTTTTGATATCTCCCCGGGCAACAACAACCGTACATCCGATGGATTCCATCCGTTTCCGAAGGGTTTCCAGGGCCTGTGCCGATTCCGCACCGTCTGAGAGTTTGTTGTCGTAAAGCATATATTTTCTCCGTACCGCGGAGGGGGAAAGATTGGGCATAACCACATTGGCGCCGGCGAGAATCCCTTTTTCCCGGCCGTTTTCCGCCAGTGTGCCAAGCGCTGTGGTAGCCGGCAGCAGCAGCGGAGGATGGATCAGCCGCAGGATGGAGAGCAGATACAGGGTAAGCTCCACCGAACCGGCCGGATGATCCCGGAAGGGGGTGTCCTTGTGGGGGATAAAAGGGCCGATGCCGCACATATCCGGCCGGAAGGTTTCCACAAACTTCAGATCTTTTGCCAGCATGGCATCGGTCTGGTAAGGAGAGCCTACCATGAATCCGCAGCCTGTCTGATAGCCGAGTTCCTTCAGATCCCGGAGGCAGCGCATCCGGTTGTCCCAGGAAAGATTGGCCGGATGCAGTTTTTCGTAATGGGATTTGTCCGCCGTTTCATGCCGGAGCAGATACCGGTCCGCACCTGCTTCCTTCAGGGCCGCATAACTGTCCCGGCTCCGTTCTCCCAGCGAAAGCGTTACCGCACAGTCCGGATACCGGTTCTTGATTTCCCGGATAAGATCAGTGAGAAAGGCGTCGGAAAAGGTGCCGTCCTCACCGCCCTGCATGACGAATGTACGGAACCCGAGTTCGTATCCTTCCGCACAGCATTCCAGAATGTCTTCTCCGGTCAGGCGATACCGGTCACAGTTTTTATTGCTTCCGCGGATACCGCAGTACAGACAGTCATTCCGGCAGATGTTGGAAACTTCAATCAGTCCCCTGACATATATATCGTTGCCGTAAATCTGCTGTTTCTGTACCAGGGCGAAAGCAGCCAGCAGCCCGGCAGATTCCGGTGTCCGATGGGTGATCAGGGTCTCGTATTCCTCAGTTGTCAGACTGTGGGTGTCACGCAGTTTATATATCAGTTGTTCCGTTTTCTGCATTATGATTCCTGTCCTTCCGCAGTACTTTTCACACTGGAATAGGCTGTCTTCACACTGACGCCGGAGAGTTTGCCTATTTTCCCGGAGAGGGCGGAGATGGTGTCCTGGGGGGCGTCAATGGCAATACTGATGATGCTGATGCCTTTCTGACGATAGGGGATTCCCATCCGGCCGATGATGTATTCGCCGTAATCGTGCAGAAGTCGGTTCAGGGTCTCTGTAGTATCCCGTTCTTCCACGATGATACTCATGACCGCCACGCGTGTTTCCATACTGTCTCCCTTGCTTTTTTCCTGAAATAGCCGATTGCAAAACTCTTGTAAAGGGGAACGCGGCTTTCTTGAAAGAAAGCCTGGCAAAGAACTTTAAAAAGGTTTTGCTGGATATAGTGACTGCAATTCCATGTGCCACTAAATATAGAAATTGCAAAACACCAGAAATAGTAAAGCGAGCTCCTGGGGGCCTCTACCCCAGTCGCCACAGAACATTTTCGAGTGCTTGATTTCGTTTTTGGTGAGTTTTGCAATCGGCTATTTTTTCCTGAAAAAGAAAACCGTACCTTTGTCTCTGCGGAAAAGGTACGGCAAAAAAACATATACGGTATGTATATCTCCGAATGGCCGGCGTCATATGGCGGAATGCCCCGGCGCATATTCAACTTGTCGCAGCCTTTCACGCAGAAGTTTCTTTGTGTCAGGATTCTGTATACAGTATATAACATAATCCCCAGAAAGTCAATAGGGATTTGCACAAATCTGCGGAATTACCGAAAAAAGATGCGGTTCATGTCCCCGTTTGTGCAGAAAAACCGCTCCACACCAAACCACTTTTCCAAAGCGTCCTGTATCAGGCATTCCCGGACAGAACCGCAGAATACGGAAGTTCCATCCGCCAGGATCACCGCATCATCCGCCAGTTCCACCGCTTCTGTCAGATCGTGGAGAATAACAAACAGGGTCTTCCCGTGTACATCCGCCAGTTCCCGCAAAAGCTTCAGCAGATGCCAGCGTGTGTCCGTGTCCAGATAGGAGGTTGGCTCGTCAAGCAGGAGCAGCGGCGTGTCCTGCGCCAGAACCATCGCCAGATAAGCACGCTGCTTCTCACCGCCGGACAGAGTGTCCACCGTTCTGTCCCCATAGGGCTGTACCTGCGCCAGGGCCATGGCGTTTTCCACAGCCGAACGGTCAGCAGCGGAAAGCCGTCCCGCCGTTCCGAGATAGGGATTTCTGCCCAGGGAAACCAGTGCCCGTACCGTGAAACCGGTGGAAGGCAGGATCTGCGGCAGAATCCCGATCTGCCTGGCACGCATAACCGGCGGTATATGCGCAAGCGGTGTCCCGTTCAGAAGAATCTGCCCTGTGTGGGGCTGCAGTCCGTTGATGCACCGGAACAGGGTGGATTTGCCGGCGCCGTTTTTTCCCAGCAGAACCGTGATCTTCCCCGGGCGCAGAGAAAAAGAAACCTCCCGCAGTACCACTTTACCGCCATGGGAAACACCAAGGTTATCAATGGTCAGCATCGGGAAACTCCTTTCTTTTCAGCAGAAGAATAAAGAAGAAGGGCGCACCGATCAGGGACATCAGAATTCCCACAGAGATCTCGGAAGGTGAAAACAGTACCCGCCCTGCCAGATCGGCCAGCATGACCAGCAGTGCTCCCAGTAAAGCCGAAACGCCCAGCTGATGACGGACATCATGCCCGATCAGCTTTCTGGTCATGTGAGGCACCACCAGTCCCACAAACCCCAGCAGTCCCGCATAACTGATCACTGCCGCCGCACTCATGCTGGCCAGCAGCAGGCAGACGGTCCGCATACGGGTAACCCGAACACCCAGAGAAGCGGCGATACCGTCTCCCAGCGACAGGACTGCGATCCGCCCGGACAGCAGAAGGGCAGCTGCCAGACAGAGAAGCACCAGTGCCCCCGGCAGCAGGATCTGTTCTGTGGTCACACCCTGCAGGGAACCTATGGAAAAGGACGTATACAGGCTGAGTACATCGGTATCCAGTGTGGAAAGAAATGAGATCAGTGCCTGAAACAAAGTGGTACACGCCACCCCTGCCAGCACCACCGTTCCTTTCCCTCCGCCGGCTTTCCGGGAGACCGCCAGTATGAACAGAGATGTACCGAACGCCCCGGAAAATGCCGCAAAGGGAAGCAGCAGAATGGCAGTCGGAAAAACAGTCAGCGCCAGTACCACCGTCAGTCCGGCGCCTGCATTGACCCCGATGGTGTTGGGACTGGCCAGCGGATTGCCCATGATATTCTGCAGCAGAACACCGGAGAGCGAAAGTCCGACACCGGCAATGCAGGCAGCAAACAGCCGTGGAAACCGCAGGGAAAAGAGAATGAACCGGCAGGTTTCGTATCCCGGTTCTCCGACGAATGCCCTCCATAGTTCCCGGGGAGAAAAAACGGCACTGCCGAACAGCAGCGACAGTACCGTTGTGATGCCGAGACACCCCGCAAGAATGCCATACAGCCTGACGGGGCGTAAAAATGTTTCGTTTCTCATGATTCACCGTCCTGTGTCAGCACATCCGCCAGATACCGGTAAGCATCGGCCCACCGGCTGCAGGGTTTATAGTGAAACAGCTCCTTGGGCAGAACGGTCACATTGCCTTGCTGTACCGCTGTCAGCCGGCCCCAGGCTTCTCCTGCCAGAAGGGCGCTGACGTTGGCCAGAGCGGTTTCTTCGCTGCCCATCAGGGAGAAAAAGATATGATCCGGATCAGCCAGCAGAATGGCTTCCATACTCAGTCCGTCCAGCAGAACAGGGGCATTTGCGGCAATGTTCAGACAGCCCATTTCTTCCAGCATGGCGCAGGCAAAATGATCTTCTGCCAGTTTGGCTTTGGTGGAGGATGCCGTAGAGCCTGCCCGTACGAACAGGATCTCTTTGGCCGGCAGGGAACGGAGGGAGAAAAGAATTTCATCGATCTCCGTCTGCAGAGCCAGTCCCTCTTCATAAGCATCTGTGCATCCGGTGATCTGTGTCATGGTTTCCAGGACAGCCAGATACTCCGCAAAGCTTTCCACCCGGCAGAGCAGCGTGGGAATTCCGGCCTCTTCCAGAACTTTTGCAGCCTCCGCCTGTGCCGGAATGTCTGCCGAGCAGATCACCAGATCCGGTTCCAGAGAAATCAGCAATTCCAGATTGATGTTTTTTCCTGCCCCGTCATCCACCAGCGGCGTATCTTCCGGCGCAAATCCGCGCTCCACAGCTTCCCCTACCGTGATGCCGATCCTGCCCCCCGCTTCCAGCCAGATTTCCGCCAGGGAAGAGAACAGCACAGCTGTATTCTCCGGCATACCGGCTATTTCGGAATCCGTGGGAGCTGAAGTGCATCCGGTAAAGAGCATGATAGAACAGAGCAGGAAAACCACAGTCAGCCGCAGCATGATATTATTCACGTTCTTTAAGCGGAGCGGCCAGAATCTCTTCTTTTCTGGCAGAAAGATCTCCGTCAAAGACAGCTTTTTCAAATGCATCCAGCCCGATCCGGTCAATTGCTGCGCCAAGACGTTCTTTTACATACCCGTTTTCTTTGTACCAAAGGAAGATTCTTTCGATATACTCCGTCACTTCGGCTTCGGGAACCCGGCGGGACAAAGGCGTGCCGATCCGCTGATACTTGCCCCATGTGCCGCCCGCATAAATCGTGCATACCGCATCCGCTTCCCTGGGCACAGCCCCGAAGGGACATTTGCCGACACACATGCCGCAGTGAATGCATTTGTTTTCATTGATGGTGATTTTTCCGTCTTTGGAAACGGCTTTTACCGGGCAGGCGTCCAGTACACCGCATTTCCCGCAGCCCCGGCATTTCTCACTGTCAAACACGAATTCTTTGTTGCCTTCAATCCCGACATCATTCAGTGACGGTTTCATACAACTGTTGGGACAGCCGCCCACACCGATCTTGAACTTGTGAGGCAGCTTTACATCCCGGTAACCTATATAGAACTTTTCGTGGATCTTCCGGGCCAGCGCCTGCGTGTCAATATTGCCGTATACACAGGTAGTACCTTTGCAGGAAGTCACAGGACGTACCTTGGCTCCGGTACCCCCGAAATGCAGTCCGCGGGCTTCCAGAAAAGCTTCCGCAGCCGGAATGGAGTCATAGGGGATCCCCGGTACTTCCGCACAGAGCCGGCTTGTGAAGATCACATTGCCGTTACCGTATTCGCGGGCACACTGCGCAATGGTTTCCAGGGCATCAGCCGAAAAAGCACCGGCAACGGGAACAATCCTGCCGGAAAAGCATTCTGTCCCCCGGTTCTGCAGAAAACCGCGTCCCTTGACAGCGGTGATATTTTCTTTGGTAAGCATGATAAATCCTCCGGATATGTATTGTTGTAATGGTTGTATTATAGCATAAAGGATGATGTCGGTGCAATAGCAGGGCAGTTTTTTTTCTGAAATTCCATTAAAGAATGCTGCATCCGGCCGTTCCGGCAAGAATACAGAAAGAGAAACGAATCTCCCCGTGATGGAAAAAGCACAGGCAGGCTGTTGAAACAGAATCACAAAAAGGCTCATCCCGGTGAAAAACAGGGCAGAAAAGCAAAAAGGAGATCCTTGCGAATCTCCTTTTCTGATCTGAGTGACTGGACTTGAACCAGCGGCCTCTACCACCCCAAGGTAGCGCGCTCCCAACTGCGCCACACCCAGATGCGCATCCTTTGGGGACTTGCTTTGTGCTCTCCCCTGACGGCTCATATAGTATACCACAACCCATTTCCATTGTCAACCCCTTTTATGAAATTTTTTTAGCTTTTTTGGCAGGTTTTTCTGCTGTGTAAAAACAGACAGATTCCGGGTTTTCCAAAGGAACAGAAAGTTTCAGAAAAATATAGCAAAATGTGACGCAGGGGTATACTTTTTCCGGAAGGATATGATATAATGAAGTATCTGATGCGTCCTGTATTTCCGGATGCTGAATGTATACAAAAAGGAGATCCATTATGCAGTTTGAACCTCATGAACAGTGGATATGGCTTCCGGCCGATACTTACCCGGACAGACAGACAACTGTGCATTCCACAATGTCCGGTCAGGACAGAAACACCCTTGGCAACTATACCTGTGTACGATGCGAAAAATCCTATTCGCTGGGCAAAGCGATAGAATCCGTACATATCCGTACCAGCGGAGATACTTTCTTCCGCCTTTCCGTCAATGATGAATACTGTATTACCGGTCCTGCATCTGTAGGCGGTGATTTTCTGCGGAATGAATGGGTACGTCCCCAGCATTATGCCGCAGAGTTTACTGTGAAAAGCGACTATCCGGGACTGGCGCAGGGGCTTCTGGCCTTTTCTGCCATGATCCGTATGTGCCCTACCCAGATGTTTGAGTTTTCCCAGGCCCACGGCGGTTTTTTCCTGACGGCGCATGTACGGTTTGCCAACGGAACCAAGACCGTTCTGCTGACCGATGAAGACTGGATGATGACTGTACTGCCTGCGTATACAGGTGTTGGTACCTATGACGGCACCCAAAAGCCGGACGAACCGGTGAACGCTGTCCGCATTCCCAACAGATGGCACAGCCTTACCGCCCCGATCCCGTCCTGCACGGAAACCCGGGTGTTCCCCAGATGTGAAGATCCGTCTCTGGTGCAGAAAACGGGAGAGCTCAGTCCGGAAATATTGATTGTTCCTGCCGGGGAAACTGTGGAAACTGTCCTGCAGATGGACATGATCTACACCGGGTATCCCTGGGTACGGGCTAAGACACAGGGGACTGTAAAGGTGGAACTCCGCTGCGCCGAAACGGAAGAAGGCGGTTCGATGGAACGGTACACCTTCACAGAGGATACCGTGTATCTCAGCTCTTACCTCCACAGCGCCGGAAAGCTCCGTGTGAAAGCCGCAAACGAGGGTGACACCGATGCCGAACTGTGCATCCTGTTTGCCCCCTCCTGTTATCCTGCGCCGGTCCGGGCGAAGACGACCACATCCGACAAGGATCTGAATCTGGTAACAGAAGTTTGTGCCCATACCCTGAAATACTGCCGCCAGACTCTCCATCTGGACAGCGGACGCCACTGTGAACCCATGGCCTGTACGGGAGACTATTATATCGAATCTCTGATGACAGCCTTTACCTTCGGGGATATGCGTCTGGCTGCCTTTGATGTACGCCGTACCGCACAGCTGCTGCGGTATAACGACGGTCGTATGTTCCATACTACCTATTCCCTGATCTGGGTACAGATGCTGTGGGATGTGTATATGCTCACCGGAGAGAGGGAACTGCTTGCAGACTGCGAAGACGCGCTGACCATCCTGCTGGAACGGTTTTCCACTTATCTGGGCGAAAACGGCATCATTGAATATCCGCCGGATTATATGTTTATCGACTGGCTCTTCCCGGATGAGATCTCCACCCACCATCCGCCTAAAGCACTGGGACAGACCTGCCTGAATCTGTATTATTACGGTGCCCTGCGGACAGCGGCGAAAGTGTATGAAACCAACGGGGAAACGGCAATGGCTGCCAGAATGACCGCAGACGCAGATGCCATTCAGCCGAGAATTATGGAACTGCTGTATGACGGCGAGCGGGGCCTGTTCTTTGAAGGTCTGAACACGCCGGAAGCAGAAGAACGGCTGTGCGGCTGGCTGCCTCAGAACGTAACAAAGCGGTATTACCGGAAGCATGCCAATATTCTTGCCGCCTATTTCGGGATCATGGACAAACCTGCCTGTCAGGCCATCCTGGAAAAAGTGATGACCGATAGCTCCCTGGGAGATGTGCAGCCCTACTTTGCCCATTTCCTGCTGGATGCCATCTATCGCAATGACCTGCGGGACAAGTACACCCTGCAGATTCTGGAGGCCTGGAAAGCGCCTGTGAAAGAATGCCCCTATGGGCTGGCGGAAGGTTTTGTCAAGCCGGAACCCACCTACAGCTTTGACCACAGCCATGCCTGGGGCGGAACACCGGCTTATGCACTGCCGCTGGCCCTGTCCGGTCTGGAAATGCGGGAACCCGGATACAAAAAGATCCGTCTGACTCCCTCCCTGCTGGGACTGCAGGAAGCTTCTGTGGAGATCCCCACGCCTTACGGGATGATTACCATCGGTATGAAGCGGGGAAGCGCTCCTGTAATCTGCGTGCCGGACGGTATAACGGTGGAATAAAGTATGAAGAAAAGAATATGGATCCTGACACTCCTTGCTGCGCTTCTGGTCACCGGCTGCGGCGGGAAGGGCGGGATCGAAATAGAGACCCTGACCCGGGAAGAACGGGCGGAGTCCTATAGGATCGAATCGGAATCCATCGCTGCGGCGGAATCCGAGTCCCTCCGGCTGGAACAGGAAGCCAAAAAAGCAGAAGCGGAAGCCAGAAAAAAAGCGGAAGAAGAAGCCAAGGCCCTGAAAGAATCCCAGCTGGCGGAAGATAAGGAAATGGCTGTCCGGGATTTTGAAGAAAACCGGTATACCACTTTTGACGGCGTGGAATACGAACTGACTTTCATGGATTCCTTCAACGGTCATTATCTGGATACAGACAAATGGGCATATTGCCCCAACTGGACAAGAGACGACTGTGTCTGGACGGAAGAAGCCGCTTATCTGGAAGACGGTGCGCTGATTCTGGCCGTGACCGGAGACAGGATCCCCTATGAGGCCGGCGCCATCCGCACCAGAGATATTTTCGAACAGGCATACGGATACTGGGAAGTCCGTGCCAAACTGCCGCAGGCGGAAGGAATCAATGCAGCCTTCTGGCTTATGTGCGACGGAGCCGGACATGGTGACGTGATGGGCGGTGCCGATGGTGCGGAAATCGATATTATCGAAGCGCCCCACCATGACTGGCAGCAGGTACAGCACGCAGTTCACATGGACGGCTACGAAGACAAACACAAAAGTGTCAATTACCCCATGGATATTGCCGGTATCTATGACGATGCATGGCATACCTTCTCCCTGGTATGGACGCCGGAGAACTATTTCTTCTATATCGACGGTGAGCTGACCTGGACCGTACGGGGAAACTGGATCTGTCAGGTGCCCTGTTATGCCAAACTGACGGCAGCGGTAGGCGGCTGGGCAGGGGTTCTGGATCCGAAAGCCACGCCGGTATACGGCATGCAGGTAGACTATATAAAAGTGTACCTGCCTGTGGAAGGATATGCCGAACAGCCCTAAGCCGCATTCTGTTTTCAGGAATTTTAGCCGATTGCAAAACTCACCAAAAACGAAATCAAGCACTCGAAAACCGGCTACGGCGGGCAGGGTAGAGGTCCCTGACCGCTCACTCCACTATTTCTCGGGTTTTGCAATCTCTATATATAGTGGCACATGGAATTGCAGTCACTATATCCAGCTAACCCATTCCAAAAGTTTTTGCGGAGCTTTTTTCAAAAAGCGACCGTTCCCCTTTTACTGGCGTTTTGCAATCGGCTATTTTCAGGAATTTTGAAAGGAGTCACTCCCATGTATAATGCTGTTCCCATGCAGTCCACCTGTGCTGTCATAGCTTCTTTGCTGCAGGTGGAAGCCCCCGCAAACGCATACGCCCCCTGTGATCTGATTCTGGATTACGTGGCTAAACGTCTGGACAGGGTGGAAAGAGTCGTCATGTACAATCCGGATGCAGTGGCGCATCATATGTGGCAGAAATATCCGGAGCTGTACACTCCTGTAATGGATCTTTCACCGCTGCCGATCCCGATCTGTACCGTTATGCCCTCCGTAACACCTGTGTGCTTTGCCTCCATGTACACCGGCGTGTCTCCGGAAGTGCACGGAATCCGTAAGTATGAAAAACCGGTACTGACCTGCGATACGATTTTCGACAGCTGCATCCGTGCCGGGAAAAAATGTGCCATTGTTTCCACAGCCAATGACAGCATCTCCATGATCTTCCTGAACCGGGATATGGACTACTATATCTATCCCACTATGGACGAGGTCAACGCCAAAGCCCACGAGCTGATTGCGGAAGATTCATATGACCTGCTGGTGATCTACAATGCCAATTTTGACAGTATCATGCACCGGTACGGTCCCGAGTCTCCGGAAGCGCTTGCCGCACTGGATCAGAACTGTAAAGAATACGCCGTACTGGCAGATCTGATCGGGAAAACCGGCCGGAAAACTGTACTGGCGTTCGCGCCTGACCACGGCTGTCACGAAATCGACGGCAGCGCCGGCAGTCACGGCCTGGACATGGAAGAAGATCTGAACGTTCTTCACTTCTGGAAGTGCATCGGCTGAATACAATAAAGAAACAGGAAGGTACCCGGTTCGGATATCTTCCTGTTTTGCTGTTTACAGCCGGATTTCCACAGGTTCTGTGATCTCCATGACATCCGGTTCCACATGACAGGCATATGCCAGGATTTCCACCCCGGCATCCGCAGCTTCCCGCAAAGCTTTGCCAAACGCCGGATCTGTCCCGTCGTTGGGAGAAAAATACCGTACAGTATCCATCTGGATTACAAACAGTATGGCCGCATGAAATCCTTCCTGCACGGCACGGATCAGTTCATGGATGTGTTTTGTTCCCCGTTCGGTAGGAGCATCGGGGAAAAACACAGCCCCGTCCCGTTCCAGCGTGACGCCCTTGACTTCGACATACGTTTTCCTTCCATTCTTTTCTGCCAGAAAATCCACCCGGGAACTGCCGTAGGTCACTTCTGCACGAACAGAATCAAAACGCTTCCGCAGGAATTCGCCGGCGGCAAGATTGGGTGCCTGGGAATCCATATTGATGATCTGTCCGTTTTTTTCCACGGCAATCAGATCATATGCGGTTTTCCGCGCCGTGCCTTCCGCAGCACGACAGAGATACACAACAGCACCCGGCAGCAGCAGCTCACGGCACCGGCCCGTGTTTTTGACATGGCATATTACTTCCGTTCCCTCCAGCCGACAGTGGGCAATAAACCGGTTGGGACGCCGGAGAAATTCTGCCCGGATCACAGAATCAGCAGGGTAGCGCATCATTTCCTCCAAAGAAAAACCGGGAATCCCAGAAGAATTCCCGGTCGGGTTGTGTGTACTCAGAATGCCTTGATGGTTTCGTCATCGATCAGCTGGATGCCGGCATCGGTCATGGTCTTGACAACGGCATCATTGTCGTTGACACGGAGAACCACGTAAGCCTTATGGGAGTTTTCCTCGGAAACAAAGGCATACAGATATTCTACAGAGATGTTGTTTTCATAAACAACCTTCAGTACAGAAGCCAGACCGCCGGGAGCGTCCGGAATTTCCGCACCGATAACATCGGTAATGGATACAACGATGCCGAAGCTTTCCAGAACAGCCTTGGCCTTGTCCGTATCGCTGACGATCAGGCGGAGTACGCCGAAGTCCTGGGTATCCGCAACGCTGAATGCACGGATGTCAATGTTGGCGCCGGCCAGAATGTTTGTGACATTGTACAGAGCGCCGTTTTTGTTTTCCGCAAAAATGGATAACTGCTTGATAGTCATGGTATCCTCCTTATTTGTTATCGTAAAGCTTTCTCTTGTCGATTACACGTACGGCCTTGCCTTCGCTGCGCACGATGGACTTGGGTTCTACGATAGTAACCTTGGCCATGATGCCCAGCATGGACTTGAGGGCTTCGGTGATCTGTGCTTCTTTCTGGGTCAGTGCGCCCAGGGTGTCGGAGAACAGTTCGGGGGTCATTTCCACAAGAACTTCCAGAGTATCGCTGCTGCCCTTGCGGTCCACAATGATCTGGTAGTTGGAGGTCAGACCCTGGTTCAGCAGCACCATTTCGATCTGGGACGGGAATACATTCACGCCCTTGATGATCATCATGTCATCGCTGCGGCCCATGGGCTTGCTCATCTTCACCAGCGTACGTCCGCAGGAACAGGGCTTGTCGGACAGAACGCAGATATCCTTGGTACGGTACCGGAGCAGGGGGAATGCTTCCTTGGTCAGGGACGTGAATACCAGTTCACCCTTGGAACCCATAGGCAGAACCTTGCCGGTTTTGGGATCGATGATTTCGGGGTAGAAATGGTCTTCATTGATATGCATACCGGTCTGTTCTTCGCATTCGAAGGAAACACCGGGGCCGGAAATTTCGGTCAGACCGTAAATGTCGTATGCCTTCAGACCCAGGCGGTTTTCGATATCCCGGCGCATTTCTTCCGTCCAGGCTTCAGCACCGAAAATACCGGCTTTCAGCCTGATCTGGTCCCGCAGACCCCGTTCTTCAATGCTTTCAGCCAGATAAGCGGCATAAGAAGGTGTGCAGCAGATGATGGTGGCGCCCAGGTCGGTCATGAACTGCAGCTGACGGTCAGTGTTGCCGGAGGACATGGGCAGGGTCAGACAGCCGACCTTGTGGGAACCGCCGTTGAGTCCGGGGCCGCCGGTAAACAGACCGTAACCGTAGCAAACCTGACATACATCGTCACGGGTACCGCCTACGGCAACGATGGAACGTGCGCAGCAGTCTTCCCACAGATCAATGTCGTGCTGTGTGTAGAAAGCAATCACTCTCTTGCCGGTGGTACCGGAAGTGGACTGGATACGTACACAGTCAGCCATGGGCTTGGACATCAGGCCGAAGGGATAGGCTTCCCGCAGGTCATCCTTGGTCAGGAAGGGAAGCTTCCAGAGGTCTTCCACACCGTTGATGTCGCCGGGTTCCACGCCCTGGTTTTTCATCTTGTTCCGGTAGTATTCATTGTTGGTCCAGACATGATTAACGGTTTTTACAAGACGTTCGTCCTGCCATGCCCGGAGCTGTTCTCTTGAGGCGGTTTCAATCTCTTTCTGGTAATAGCGTTTTTCCATAAGGGGTCCTTTCTAGCCGATACGGTTATATATAGTAAGAATGAATTTTATTCCACAGGAAATTGTAGCAAAAAAAAGCAAAAACGTCAAGAGTTATCTTCGGGAATTTATGAAAAATTTATTTTTGGTACCGATGCGGCGTGTTTGCGTCGGAAAATACAAAATATAAACGTACCCGGGCGCGAAATGGTTGAAAATCAACAAACAAAAGTTTGCATGTATATCGTTTATTAACGTAAAGAAACTGGATAAAAATCAGAACATATAAATAAATATACACACATATTACGATGGATAACGACAAAGGAATATGATATACTGTTTACAGGCGGTATATCGTATCCCATGGATACCAGAAAATTCACCTGCTGTTCATTGACAATTCTGTAAGGGTGTATTATAATATAAGGTTGAAGAGAACAGTATATGCTGTTGGAAAAACACTACAGAAATGAAAGAAGGAACTTACAATGTCAGGAACCGAACACGGCGGCATTCAGATTGAACTCGCACATATTTTTCCCATTATCAAAAAATGGCTGTATTCCGAAAAGGAAATTTTCCTGCGGGAGATTACATCCAATGCCTGTGACGCCGTAACCAAACTGCGCCGTCTGATCTCCCTGGGAGAAGCAAAAGGTATCGACGCGGAAAATGCAAAAATAACCGTTACGCTGGATAAAACCGCTAAAACCATCACCGTAACCGATGAAGGTATCGGTATGACCGAAGAGGAACTCCGGAAGTATATCTGCCAGATCGCCCTGTCCGGCGCACTGGACTTTATCCAGAAATATGAGGGGGAAGGGGATTCCGCACAGAACGGCATTATCGGACATTTCGGACTGGGCTTCTATTCCGCTTTCATGGTCAGCGAAACGGTGGAAGTGGTAACCCGTTCCTATACCGGTGCCCCTGCCGTACACTGGAGCTGCAACGGCGAAGGGGAATTCGATATCACACCGGATTATGATGTGGATGATGAAATCGGCAGTTACGGGACAGCTGTGATCATGCACATCAGTGAAGAAGGGGAAGAGTTCCTGAATGCATACAAGCTGAAGGAAGTGCTGGATAAGTACTGTGCCTTCATGCCCGTGCCGATCTATTTTGCGGATGCGGACAAGCCGGAAGAAGAATGTGAATGTGATCACGCGGAAGGGGAAGAATGTACCTGTCAGGAAGAAGGAAAGGAATGTACCTGCAAAGAACCCCAGCCCATCAACGATACCACGCCCCTGTGGCTGAAGAATCCTTCCGACTGTACGGACGAAGAATACAAGGAATTCTACCGCAAACTGTTCCATGATTATAAGGAACCTCTTTTCTGGATCCATCTGAAAGCAGATTATCCGCTGAATTTCAAGGGAATCCTGTATTTCCCCCGGATCGCCAACGAATACGAAAGCCTGGAAGGTCAGGTAAAGCTGTACTATAACCAGGTGTTCGTAGCGGACAATATCAAGGAAGTGATCCCGGAATATCTTCTGATGCTCAAGGGTGTGCTGGACTGCCCGGAACTGCCCCTCAACGTTTCCAGAAGCTATCTGCAGAACAGCGGTTATGTTACCAAGATCTCCGCACATATCACCAAAAAAGTGGGCGACAAGCTCAATTCCATGTTTGTAAACGACCGTGAAGCCTTTGAAAATCTGTGGCGGGATCTGAAAACCTTTGTGGAATACGCCTGCATGCGGGATCGTAAGTTCTATGACAGAGTCAAGGATACGGTGCTGTTTGAAAAGTGCGGCGGCGGCTTTGTGACCCTGCAGGAATATCTGGAAGCGGCAAAGGAAAAGCATGAAAACAAGGTGTATTATGCAACCGATGCCACAGCCCAGACCCAGTATATCCGGATGTATCAGAACGAAGGGATCGATGTGCTGCTGCTGGACAGAGTGATCGATACCCAGTTTATCACCACCGTGGAAATGAACGGTGAAAACGTGAAATTTGCCCGGGTGGACGCAGAAACACCGGATGTGCTGAAAGCCGACGGAGACAACACGGAAATTCCCGCTCTGAAGGATCTTTTTGCCAAAGTAACCGGCGAACACACCACAGTTTCTTTCGATCGCTTCCGGGATGCTGCCACACCGGCAATTCTGAATGTTTCCGAAGAAAGCCGCCGTATGCAGGATATGATGAAGCTGTATAAAATGGAAGGCATGGGAGATTTCCCGGTGGAAGCCACACTGGTGCTGAATACAGCCTCTCCTCTGGTGGAAAAGCTGACGGTTCTGTGCGAAGAAGGCAGAAACGATCTGGCGGAAATCATCGCAAGACAGGTGTATGCTCTTGCCACCATGTCCCAGCGTGCCTTCACAGCGGAAGAACTGACCGCATTCCTGACCGACAGCTACAGCATCCTGGATAAACTTTCCTGATGAAGCCGCACGATACTTTCCGGGAAAATCTGGAGTATGTACGCCGGATGACCGATACACTGCAGCAGGTGCGGGACGCCCAGTTTGCCCAGATAGCCGGATATGCCATGAAAAAGTGGAGAACCTTTCCCGATACGGACCGGATTGCAGCACTGTACCTGACCGGAGAGGCGGAGACGGAACCGGGGGAACTGCCGCTGGCTGCCGCAAGCCTGTGTACTCCCGATTTTGCCAGATTCTGCTGCCATTTCAAAAAGCATCTGCCGCCGGAAGGACTGTTGTTTGACGGAAAGGGAAATCAGGCGGAAGAGGACACGGAAGAAGAACGGGAAAACAGCAGCGATGCCGAAACGCCGCAGGCAAGCGGACGGACCGCATATATGCAGAACAGCTATACGGACCGGGCATGGCGGCAGTTTTCCGGCAGAATTCCGGATATGACAGCGGAGTATTTTTCCAGCTATCCCGCGGTGTGTGAGGAAGTGTACAACGGACGCTGCCCTTACTGCATCCTGCCGTTGTATACATCGGCCGACGGACAGCTGGTGTCTTTCCGGAAACTGATCGATAAATACGATCTGAAAATCTGTCTGGTTACAGAAGTGGAAATGGCGGACGAATCCGTTATGCGGTTTGCTTTGCTGCGCCGGAAACTGTCTTCCGGGAATGTCCTGTCCATGCGGGAGTATATGGACATATCCTTTGTTCTGCCGGAGAACGGTTCTGTCAGTACGCTGATCGCCGCCTGTGAAGCCCTGGGTGCTGTGGTTACGTCAGTGTACACAATCCCTCTGGAATACGGGGACAGGGCGCAGGAATTCTGCCTGGAGCTGTATCTGCAGCAGGCGGATCTGGCCGGTCTGTCTGTATTCCTGGAAGCATCTCAGCTCCGGTATACGATTGCAGGAATATACCCGTTTGTGTAATCCTATGAAAATGTATTATTTTATTTTATAACAGAAAGGAATGTACGGAATGGAACTGTATATGGAACGGTATCATGCATGGCTGGCATCTCCTCATGTGGATGAGGAAACCAAAGCGGAACTGAAAGCGCTGGAGAATAACACGGATGAGATTGCTTTCCGGTTTTCTTCCTACATGGAATTCGGTACCGGAGGACTTCGTTCCAAAATGGGTGCCGGTACCGGTATGATGAATAACTATACGGTAGCGCAGGCCACAGAAGGTCTGGCACGGATGATCGACAATCTGGGGGAGGAAGCAAAGACCCGCGGCGTTGTGATCGGTTATGACAGCCGGCATCATTCGGATGATTTCGCCAGAAGATCGGCAGAAGTTCTGACAGCTCATGGAATCAGGGTGTATCTCTTCGATAAACTCCGTCCTACCCCCTGTCTGTCCTTCGGCGTGCGGCATTTCGGAGCAATCGCCGGGATCAACATCACCGCATCCCATAATCCCAGCCAGTACAATGGTTATAAGCTGTATTGGGAAGACGGCGCACAGCCTACTGCCCAGATGGCAGACAAAGTTTCCGCACTGATTCTTTCTGCGGATATCCTGAACGATGTTCCCGGTGCGGATGCAGCCGACTGGAACCTGGTTACCATGGTGGGACATGATTTTGACGAAGTATACCTGAACAGTCTTCTGAAGGAACAGGTGTATCCCGGACTGGTTGCCAAAGCGGCGGAACAGCTGAAGATTGTGTATACCCCTCTGTTCGGAGCAGGCGCAGAACTGGTTCCCGAAATCATGAAGCGGATCGGTGCGAAATACATCTATCCTGTTGAAGAACAGATGGCTCCCAACGGCGCTTTCCCGGGACTGGACAAACCCAATCCGGAATATCCCGCTTCCTTTGCCCTGGGTATCCGCCTGGCAGAAAAGGTGCAGAGCGACCTGATCATTGCCACAGACCCTGACGCAGACCGTGTAGGGGTAATGGCACGGGACAGATCCGGTGCGTTCCGGTGTATCAACGGAAACCAGATGGGCTCTCTCCTGCTTGATTATATTTTCAATGCACTGGAAGAACAGGGAACCATGCCGGCGGATGCCTACTGTGTGAAAACCATTGTAACCAGCGAAATGGCAACGGCGATCTGCAAAGCCCACGGTGTGGAACTGTACAACGTACTGACCGGCTTCAAGTTTATCGCAGAAGTGATCAGAGAACATGAAGAGGCCGGCTCCGGCACCTACCTTCTGGGATACGAAGAAAGCTACGGATACCTCAAGGGCGGACATGCCAGAGACAAGGATGCCGTGGTTGCTTCCATGCTGATCTCGGAAATGGCGGCATATTATACCCTGAAAGGCATGACCCTGATCGATGCACTGGACGCACTGTATGAAAAGTACGGTTACTTCAGTGAAAACGCAGCGGAAATCTATATGGAAGGTCTTGAAGGCAAGGAAGCGATCGCAGGGATGATGAATTCTCTGCGGAACCGGACACCTTCTGAAATCGGCGGAAGTGCCGTGATCAACATCCGTGACTATCAGGCGGAAACCTCCCTGGATGTCCGCACCGGCAGGAGTGAGCCGACCGGGCTGCCCAAATCCAATGTGCTGTATTATGCCATGGAAAACGGCTGCGTGGTTGTGGCAAGACCCTCCGGTACCGAACCCAAGATCAAATTCTACATCCTGGCATGCGGCAAAGACAGTGCTGAAGCGGCAGCCAATACCGCAGCATGCACCGCTTCTCTGGAAGTTCTGCTGGGTCTGGAAAAAGGCAGCCTGAAAAAATAATCAATCCAATCTGAAAAGGACAGTGGTTTTTCATGAAACGCTGTCCTTTTGTACGTCGGAATAGGCGAAAATCCACATAAACGGCGTATATATACCCGATTCCGTTGGTTGTTGTGCTGAAAATGAGGGAAATCATGATTTCCGTGTGAATTTCCTGTGGAAAGTACAGTGCGGATGTGGTATAATAAATCGGATAAAAACGGATTTACCCAAAATTTCAGAGAAGGACAGAGTTGTACTATGAAAAGATACTTAGTTCTGGAAAATGGCACTGTATTCACCGGGGAAGCCTTCGGCGCAGACCGTGATGTAATTGCTGAAATCGTATTTACCACATCGATGGTAGGGTATGTGGAAGCCCTCACCGATACCAGCTACAGAGGACAGGCGATCTGTCAGACATTCCCTCTGGGCGGCAACTACGGTGTGTGCCTGGAAGACGCAGAAACGGAAGGCGAAGGTGCCGCAGCGCTGATCGTCAGAGAATATGCCGAGATTCCTTCCAATTTCCGGTCTGATCTTTCTCTGGATGCATTTCTGAAACAGAAGGGAATCCCCGGTCTGTGCGGAATCGATACCCGTGCACTGACCAAGATTCTCCGTGACCAGGGTACCATGAACGGTGCTGTCGTATCCGACCCCGCCAAGGTGGACATGGATGCTCTGAAAGCCTATAAAATCGAAAATGCCGCAGCGGATCCCGGCTGTGGCGAACCGGCTGTAATCAATCCCGACGGACAGTACAAGATTGCCCTGCTGAACTTCGGCAGAAAGAACGGTATTGTTGCCGAACTGGTAAAACGGGACTGCGCTGTGCAGGTGCTTCCGTACAATGCCTCTGCAGAAGATGTCCTCGCCGCCGCACCGGACGGAATCGTAATCTCCAACGGCCCCGGAAATCCGGAAGACAATACGGCTGCCATCGAAACACTCCGCGCACTGGCGGATCGGAAAATTCCCACCATGGGGATCAGCCTCGGCCATCAGATCCTGGCTCTGGCAAACGGCTTTGCTGTGGAAAAGCTTCATTACGGCCACAGAGGCGGCAGCCAGCCTGTACGGAATCTGGCCGCGGGACGTCTGTACATCACTGCCCAGAACCACAGCTACGCTGTCAGGAACGACTCCATCGATCCTGCAGTCGCCGCACCGTACTTCGTCAATGTGAACGATGGTTCCAACGAAGGGATCGTATACCTGAACACCCCTGCCTTCTCTGTTCAGTTCGAGCCGCAGTACGCCAACGGTCCGACCGATACTTCCTATCTGTACGATCAGTTTATGGATTTCATCCGGTCCGCAAAATAACAGAATATCTTTTCAGCCGGTATGGAGTAAACCTCTGTACCGGCTTTTTTTCTGCAAAACAAAAACTGCCCGGGGTGAATCGGGCAGTTTTCAGTACGGAATATGGATTTATGCCTTGCCGGCAGTCTTCTTCTTGATGACGAACAGAACAACGAACAGGATGCCAACGGAAACAGGCAGGGAAACCAGCCATGTGAAGGAACCCAGAACAATCTGCAGCAGAGCAGTCAGAATGTAGCATACGAAGGACACAGCAGCCACGGTAACCGCATAGGGAATCTGGGTGGATACGTGGTTGATGTGGTCACATCTTGCACCGGCAGAGGACATGATGGTGGTATCGGAGATGGGGGAACAGTGGTCACCGCAGACAGCACCGGCCAGACAAGCGGACATACCGATGTACATCAGCTCGGAAGAAGCGGGGAAGATCGCGGTCACGATGGGAATCAGGATACCGAAGGTACCCCAGGAAGTACCGGTAGAGAAAGCGATGAAGCAGGCAACGATGAAGATGATGGCAGGCAGGAACAGCTGCAGATTCTTGGCATCAGCCATGATGGATTCCACAAATACATCGGAGCCCAGGTTGGTGGTCATGTTCTTCAGAGCACCGGCGCAGGACAGGATCAGAATAGCGGGAACCATGGCCTTGAAGCCTTCGGGGATGCATTCCATAGCGTCCTTGAAGGAGATAACCTTGCGGCAGATCAGATAGATAATGGTGATTACCAGCGCGATGGTGCCGCCCCAGGGCAGACCAACGGTTGCGTCGGTGTTGGCGAAAGCGTTCACGAAGGTTTCACCGGCGAACATACCGCCTACGTACAGCAGACCGATTACGGAGATCACGATCAGAACCACGATGGGAATGATCAGATCCATAACCTTACCCTTGGCGCTGCCTTTTTCCATTTCAACAGCTTCGTGTTCTGTACCGGAGGTGAACAGGTCACCCTTTTCGATGGCGTTCTTTTCGTGGATTGCCATCGGGCCGTAGTCGAACTTCATCAGAGTGATCATGATGATGAAAGCCAGGGTCAGCAGAGAGTAGAAGTTGTAGGGAATGGCACGGATGAACAGTTCCAGACCGTTGTAGCCGGTACCGTCCGCATATTCAGACACAGCAGCAGCCCAGGAAGAAATGGGCGCGATCATGCAGATAGGAGCAGCGGTAGCATCGATCAGGAATGCCAGCTTGGCGCGGGAGATCTTGTGGGAGTCGGTTACAGGCTGCATGACGGAGCCTACGGTCAGACAGTTGAAATAGTCGTCAATGAAGATCAGCACACCCAGCAGGAAGGTAGCCAGCGCTGCACCTACACGGGTCTTGATGTTGGCTTGTGCCCACTTGCCGAAAGCAGCGGAAGCACCGGTCTTGTTCAGCAGAGCAACCAGCATACCCAGCAGTACCAGGAAGATAAAGATACCGGCAGAACCGGATACGGCGGCGATATAACCGTCGTTGATTACCTGGTCAATGGTGCCTGCGGGATTGAAGTCAGCCGCCAGCAGACCACCGGCCAGGATCCCGATGAACAGGGAAGAATACACTTCCTTGGTGATCAGGGCCAGCCCGATAGCAATTACGGGAGGCAGAAGGGAGAGAACCGTACCGTATGCCTTGGGGCCGGATGCTTCCTCCTCTGCGGGTTCTTCCACAGCTTCTTCCGCAATTTCTTCGACCGCAGCTTCTTCCGCAGCAGCTTCAGCGGCGGGTTCGCCATCGGCCAGAACGGAGATACCCATGGTCATCAGGGTGATCGCCAGTACCATGAACAGCGCGAACATGGTTCTGGAACCGGGGATAGAGAAAAACTTTCTCATAAAAAATGTCCTTTCCAACCGCAAAAAACAGACGCCGGGCGTGAAAACCTGACGTCTGTTGAAATTCTGATTCAGACAGCAGCTCTCCACGGAAACCGTGACAGACGGCAGCATATTCTGCTGACATCCAGGAAGAAACGGGTATTTTTCCTTCGGCAGATACGCCTCTTCCGCTGTCAACCTCCTTCCCATTGCCGTAACCGGCAGGAGTATCCCGACAGCAGTTTCATCGTATCCGCACCTCTGCTTTGCAGTCTATTCAATTTACGTTAATATCATATCACAAATTATAAAGAATTACAATCTAAAAATTCTGAAATATTCAACAAATCTGCCCGGATGAAAACTGTATAAAATGTCAAACAGGAGCAAATTCTGTATTTTTGTATACAATAATGCAGGAAAGAGACAGGGCAGGCATGGGGATTGCCGGCGTAAAACTGCGGATTGGGGTTGACTTACGGGAAAAATCGTGGTACACTTAACTCTGAAAAACGGTAAAAATCAGCTGTGTGCAGCAGAAACCGACTGCATCACGGAAACACCGTTCCAGCGTAAGTACCGGAACAGAATCCGTGCAGGCGACAAGCCCGGCTGTGTTCTGCGTCTCCTGCGGAATCGTTCGGACGGCCAGAACAGAAAGGACCAAGCTATGAAAATCAGTACCTCCCCCCACCGGAGTTTCCGGATGTACGGTATGGAAGAAGGTATGAGCAATACACCTGAAAAAACGTTCCGTGCCGCCATATTTGACCTGGACGGCACACTCGCCTATACAGTAGGCGATCTCCTTGCTTGTATGAACCGGATGCTGGCGCAGTACGGGTATCCGCAGAAGACCTATGAAGAGATCATGTCCTATATCAGCTGCGGCGAACGGGATTTTGTGAAGTTTTCTCTGCCGGAAGAGCTGCAGGAAGACGACGAACGGATCGAAACCTGCCGGGCCGCATATGTTTCCATTTATAATAAGCACTTCCTGGACACTACCGTGCTGTATCCCGGACTGGATAAACTGCTGCACGATATGAAAGCCGCCGGAATCCGACTGGCGGTGAACACAAACAAAACCCAGGAGCATGCGCAGGCGATCATTGATAAACTGGCGCCGGGCATTTTTGAGATGCTGAAAGGGGACGGGCATTATCCCTGCAAACCCGATCCCACAGGGGCGCTTGAGATTGCGGCGGAATTCGGTCTGACGCCGGATGAAATCTGCTATATCGGTGACTCCAATATCGATATGGAAACCGCAGGGAATGCCGGTATGTTCGCCATGGGTGTGAAATGGGGATACCGTCCCGACGTTCTGAAAGCCGCAGGTGCGAAAATCCTTGTGGAAACAGCGGAAGAAATCGCGCCCTGGTTCGGTCTGTAAAGGAGGACACAGTATGCCCCATATTCCTCTGTCCGATACGGATACGATCCCGGTTCTGTCCTTCCGTGAAGCGCTGGAAACGGTTACGGCGGATGATTACGACAGAAACCGCTGGCTGTATGTGCCCGATGCCTATGATGAGTACCGGTACATACTGGGCACACGGGGGGAAAAACCGCTGATCTGTATCGGCATCAATCCCTCTACCGCCCGTCCCGATGCACTGGACAATACGCTGAAATCCGTTGAGCGGGTTGCCCTGGCCAACGGATATGACAGCTTTCTCATGATGAATGTCTATGCCCAGCGTGCAACCGATCCCAAACATATGGAAAAAGCGGAAAATCCCTTTCTCCGGCAGGAAAATCTGGAAGCTTTCCGATATGTGCTTTCCCTGGCAGGTGAAAAACCGGCTGTGTGGGCTGCCTGGGGAACCATCGTGAAAGCCCGGCCGTATCTGATCGGCTGTATGATGGATTTTGTCCGGATCGGGGAAGCGCACAACGCTGTCTGGTATACCGCAGGCGCCAGAAGCAAAAACGGCGGCCATCCCCATCATCCGCTGTATCTGCGGAAAGATGCCCCTCTGGATCCTTTTGATCCGATTCCGTATATCAACGCTTTGCAGATAAACCAAAAATAAAAAATGGAGATAACAGTATGATCCAAACAGGAAGCGAATACAGAAAACCGTATGGAAAAGAAGTTTTCGGCTGTGAGACGATCGCTCATTATGCCTACCCGAGAGAAAAGCTGATTGCCGAGCCGATCTTCCCCTATTTCGTGCTGGACGGCGGCGCGTACCATTTCTGCTATGATCATTACGGCGATGTGGACAGCGATCATCTGCTGGAACTGACAATGTCCGGGGAACTGTTCAAAGAATTTACCCAGGACGAACCCTATCATTGGGAAAAGTCCTTTGCATATGTGGAAGGCACACCGTTCCGGAAGAAATACGAATGGCAGATCTGGCCGCAGCGGATGTACATGACCATTCCTCTGGCCCATGCCTTCCTGCGTACCGGGGACAGACAGTATGCCGACAAATGGCTGGAGATCGTGGAAGGGTGGGATAAAGCCCATCCCTATCAGGCATTTGATCCGGATGTCCATTATCTGCGAACCGATATGACCTGGCGTGATATGCAGGTGGCGTGGCGTACCATGTCTCTGCTCCACGGTCTGTTCATGCTGCAGGACGCGCCCTTTACAGAAGAACAGTGGCGGTATCTGTATGGTTTTGTGGAACTGCATATGCGTCATCTGTACATCGAAGCCCTGGACCGTCTGGCCAGAAACCATGCCCAGAACCATGTGCTGCAGATCGGCGTTGTGCTGATCATGGCCGGCGTTATGTTCCCGGAATTCGAGAATGCCGCAGAGATCATCCGGATCGGCCGGGATACCGTGGAAATGAATATGCGGAAAGCGATCTATCCGGACGGCGGCAGCAATGAAGACAGCCCCAGCTACAATCATTTCATAGTCCGGCTGTACATGGAAGCGCTGCTCCTGTTGGAAAAGAACGGTCAGGAAACCATTGACGGGCTGCGGGAAAGCATCGTCCGGCAGTATGAATGGATTTTCCAGTGCTGTGCTCCCGACGGACGTGCCCTGCGGATATCCGACTCTTACGGGATCGATGCCATGGCGGATCTGCGCCGTGCGGATGCCCTGATGGAACTGGATTTCCCCCGGGAAAAGAAGAGCGTGCTGTTCCCGGATTCCCGGATGGCGGTGCTGCGGAAAGGCAAAATGACCCTGTTCGCCGATTCCATGGAATGGCTTTCCGGCCATCAGCATGTGGGCAGACCCCAGATCCTGCTGTTCTACGGCAATGAACCGGTGATTGTGGATTCCGGCTGCTGCAGCTATGACCGTTGGGAATTCTATCTGGCTGTCAACTCCAATAAAATGCATAATGTACTGTGGTGTCCGGATTTTGAGGACAAAAAATGTGCCATTGATCCCCGGATCACCGGTTTTGATGCAGAAGCCGGCGTGATCGTTCTGGAAACCAGGGTATCTTTTGAAGGCAGATCCTATACATGGCAGCGGAAACTGACGATGGACGGGCATAAACTTACCATAGAAGATACTGCGGAATCTGCCGATGTTCTGCGGTGGGCAGCCCGCCTGTTCTTCAGGCAGAACGATACCCATACGGCGGACGCCAATACCATAATGCAGCTCACCGAAGACTACCTGATGACGCTGAAATCCGATGCAAAGGTAGAAACCGAACTGGTGCCTGTCATGAACGATTTCAACAAGATCGATTATGCCGTTGTGGTGCAGACCGCAGGCGAAGGCAAAACGTTCACCATGCATACCGAAATCGAATTTGCCGATCGATAAGCAAACCAAAAGGACTGTACATCCGATACAGTCCTTTTTTCTGTCAGATTTTCTTTTTATACCAGCTTGTACCGCCGAAACGGTGCATGGTAAAGCCGAACCGGGTGATCTGATCAAAGAACAGGGAGATCCAGGCACCGTATACTCCCAGTCCTACGGGGTAACACAGGAGGTAGGTCAGTACAGGACGTACCAGTGCAATGGAGATAAACGATACGACGGCGGTATATTTCGTGTCTCCGGCACCATTGAGGCACCCGCGGAAGATCACCTGAGAAACCTGGAAGGGAGCGGTCAGCGCAACAATGTAAAGCAGATGCCGTCCTACGCGGATCACCTCCGGATCATCGGAGAAGAGCCGTACCAGCACACCGCCGAGAAAAGTGAAAATCACAACCAGCAGTATGCTGATGGCCGCCCCGAACCGCTGTCCGATCTTACCGTAAATAATGGAGATATCCGGACGTTTTCGCCCCAGATTCTGTCCCACCAGCGCAGAGGAAGCCACCCCGAGCCCGTCCCCCACCGTAAAGGAGAGGGTGATGATGCTCATGACAATCTGATGGGTGGCAAACTCCATGGTCCCAAGCTCCGCCACCAGTTTGGCATAGGAGAAGAATCCGAACCGCATGAAAAGCTGTTCCACCAGAGAACCGCTGCCGATGCTGCAGATGGTCTTCAGCTGTACCGGATCCCAGCGGAACATATCCCGGAGAGAAAGCTGCAGAAAGCGTCCTTTTTTACAAAGAGAAAGAATGGAGATCACCGCTGCGGAGATATTCCCCAGCATGGTGGCGATGGCTGCACCGATCACTCCCAGTCTGGGAAAGCCGAGCAGACCATTGATCAGCAGGGCATTGAACACCACGTTGACCAGATTGGCGGAAAGGTTGGTGGTCATGGAGATCCTTGTGTTGCCGCAGCCTCTCTGCGCCGCATTGATGATCAGGGAGATCACCGTGAAGTTCATCCCCAGCATGGTGATCCGGAAGTAGGGAATTGCCATGCCGATGGTGTCTTCTTTTGCCCCCGCAAAATACAGAAGGGGTTCTGAGATGGCAAAGGCGATCCCGGTGAACAGCGCACACAGGAGGATCGCCAGGGGCAGAACCATGGCAAGACACTGGTTGGCTCTTTTGGGATCCTTTTCCCCGAACCGTCGGGCAACCATGGCGTTGACAGCAATGCTCAGGGAGAGAAAAATAGCATAAAAGAGCAGGCGCGGCTGGTTGGTCAGTCCCACGGCGGCAACAGCAATTTCTCCCACGGAAGAAACCATAATGGAGTCCACAAAGGACACCAGTCCGATCAGTACCGATTCCATCAGAGCCGGCCAGGCAATTTTAACAAAGCTCCGGTACATTTCTCCCGCCGGATAATCGTTCCCCAGCTTTCGGGAATCCTCAATCATATGCTCCGGCAGAAGCAGTTTCCGGAAAACGGTCGATAAAGCATTCATTCTCTCACCTGTTTCACGCGAATTATCAGATATGTACCTGTACATTATAGCACAGATTGCGCCATAACTCAACGGAAAACCAGAAATAAACCGGTATCAGAAACGAAAACACTCCTGTGCAGTCAGAGCAGCAGGAGTGCTTGAGATTTGTATATTTACCTGCGGCCGGCAGCCCATGCGTCGAACAGCTCCATATTTTCCAGAAGCTGATCCTTGTCGCGTTGGAATACACCGATGGCCGCCATATCATTGGGTTTCAGGACGGAGAAAACTTCTTCATAGGCGGCTTTGATTTTCTCGCGGATCTGATCCCTGTCCAGGCCGAAGAACATCTGCCCGCCGGCGAAAATCTTGAAAGCGATCACCGGCTTTTTGACGTGCCGCAGCGTGTCCAGCATCACCGGACGGTCTTCGGGATAGAACACCAGTCCTGTCTTGGATTTCCCGGTAAGAAAACCGCTTTCCTCCCCCGTGCGTCCCCGTCTGGCATTCTGCATACAGGCCAGATAGAAATCCACATCCCAGCCTTCGGATTCGCTCAGTTCGATAACCTCCGGATAATGGGTGCCCAGTCCCACCGGTACGCCAAGTTCCCGCCACATTTTCAGGTTTTCCCGTATTTTTGCCGTGCCTCCGGTTTCATACAGATAATCTGTGGTGGTCCCCTGATGGTAGATGCCAATGGTGTTCAGGGCTTTCAGCGAACGCATGCTGACCTGCTGGTCCATGGGCATATAGGGCTGCCAGATGCACTGGAGATTGCCCCCTTCTGCCTGGTATTCCTCAATCAGCCGTACAATATACGGATCCGCCAGGGGCAGCATGGTATTGTAGCCCAGTTCTTCCAGATGCCGGTAGGCCGCTTTGATGTTTTCCGCAGTATAGTACCGCTTCATTTCGTCGCCGGTTGTCTGGTAAGTGATGTAGGAGTGGCCGGTGATAGGATTGTCCCCGATGATAAGCTTGGAAACTTTCCGACCGAAAAAATCTACTGTATACATGATCTTTTCCTCTTGAAATTTTATACGACAGCGATCGTAACGGATGCGCCCTGCAGTCCTTCGCCGGTCACGGATACGGTCAGTTCGCCGCTCTGTCCCCTGAGAGAACGGACACATCCCACCAGATAGCCGGTCAGTGCCTTCTTGTCCGGTCTGACAAAGGATTCGGTTTCTCTCTGATCCCCTGCGTCCGTGGTCAGCAGCTCTCCCGCACCGGCAACAGTGAATGTCAGCCGGTTGTCAGCCAGCGGACAAACCACACCATCCCTGTCTGCGATAGCAGCGGTAACATATACCAGATCATCTCCGTCTGCGGCTATGCTGTCTCTGTCTGCTGTCAGTATCAGATGATCCGGGGCACCGGCGGTTCTGACGGTCTTTTCACATACGGCAGCACCGGTGTCGTCATATGCCACAACCGTGATTTCACCGGGCTGATAAACCACATCATTCCACATGAGCCGATAACGGGCAATGTCCTTGCCGGGGGCACTGTCCGCAATATTACCGGTGCGGGTGAATACCCGTCTGCCCTGGGAAACACCGTTCACAAACAGCTCTGCCATAGGATAGCTTGTGTACACATGAACCGGCACAACCTGTCCTTCTTTTCCTTCCCAGTTCCAGTGGGGGAATATATGGAGCACTTCATCATCCGTCCAGTGGGCCTTGTAGCCATAGAAACGGTTTTTCGGCAGACCGGCCAGATCCACTACGCCGAAATAAGAGCTGCGGGAAGGCCATTTGTTGTAGTAAGGCGTGGGTTCGCCCAGATAATCCATACCGGTCCAGACAAATTCACCGGCTACAAAAGGATAGTCATCCTGTGCCGCAAATTCCCGTTCGGCATAATATGCCCAGCCCGGCGCGCCCATTTCATAAGCGGAAACGGTCAGATCATCCGCCATCTGCATGGGGATCCTCATTTCGGCAGGGAAGTGGTAAATCCCCCGGGAAGATACGCAGGAAGCGGTTTCCGTACCCACCAGTACCATGTCGGGATGCTTGCGGTGTACTTCAGCGTACAGATGAGGCTTGTAGTTCAGCCCCACAACGTCCACAAAGTTGGCAAGATGGTTGTCAAAGCAGGCCCAGCCTCTGTCAAAACCGGCTGTGGTGGGTCTGGTGGGGTCTGTGCGGTGCACCGTTTCCGTGAGCATCATAGCCGCACGCCAGCCTTCTTTGTCATGCTGTTCATTGATCTCATTCCCGATGGACCACATAACAACAGAGGGATGGTTCCGGTCACGGCGGATCACATCGATCACATCCTGTGCGGCATGCTCTCTGTAATACTTGGCATAGCCGTTTTTCACCTTGGGAATGTACCATTCGTCAAAGAATTCATCCATAACCACAAAGCCCAGTTCATCACACAGATCCAGCAGTTCCGGAGAAGGGGGATTATGGCTGGTGCGGATGGCATTGACGCCCATTTCCCGCATAAGCCGAAGCTGTCTGCGGAGTGCCGCCGCATGTACAGCAGCGCCGAGCGAACCGAGGTCATGGTGATTGCAGACACCGTTCATCTTCTGCTGTCTGCCGTTCAGCCAGAAGCCGCCGTCCTTGGTGAACGCAATCTGTCTGGCACCGAATTTTACGGATACCGTGTCGGTTACAGTTCCGTTTTCGTCCAGCAGGGAAATATTGGCTGTGTACAGATTGGGTGTGTCCAGATCCCAGAGCTGTACATCGGGAATCACAAGGATATCCGACAGCTCACCGAGGTAGGTACCGTGTTCCGCCTGCAGTACCACCTCACCGGCAGGAGAAACAATATCCGCCTTGAAGGATACGGTTTCGGGTCCCGTATACTCCAGCGTCAGCAGGAATTTGGCGTAGTTTTCCGCAATTTCCAGCTGCCGGAGCCAGACACCGTTGTAGTCGATATGTACCGGCGCTTTTTTTACCAGATACACATTCCGGTAAATCCCGGCACCCGGGTACCAGCGGGAACAGTCTTCATATACTCTGGCTGCCACAGCGATCAGGTTGGAGGAACCGTATTCCACAGCATCGGTGATATCCACACAGAAGGACTTATACCCGAAATGATTGAAATAAACATGCTTTCCGTTTACATAAATATCGGAATCCCACATAACACCGTCAAACTGCAGGAAAAGCTTCTGTCCGCGGTCTTCCGCCGGAATATCCAGAGAAAGGCGGTAAACGCCAAGCCCTACGATGGGAAGTGCCCCGGTACGTCCGCTGTGTTCTATGGGGCGGTCGATACCGTCCTGCGCAACAGCGGAATAGCTGCAGTCGTTGTGTTCATCGAATTCTCCGGAGATTGCCCAGTCGTGAGGGACACGCACCGTTTCCCATTCTGTGTCATCATAAGCGGTACCGAATACCGTCTCCGGTGCCGCACCTTCCGGATATAACCGAAACCGCCAGTCGTACGCCAGCCGTTTTGTGACTCTTTCCATAAAAAAACCTCCCGTATATGGTAATCTTTGGTCTTATCATACCATATCGGGAGTTTTTTGTCAACAGGATCGGATCAGGATTCCAGCTGTCTGCCCAGGAAGCCTGCCGCTGTCTGAATCAGTTTGGTTTCCAGATCAGTGGTGCCGGTGTGTGCCTGGCCTTCCTTGGCGAAAATGGAGGCCACACAACCGGTGATATCCCCTTCGCTGGAAATAGGCATCAGACAGGATACGACTCCGATGGCGCCGTCTACAATGGGCAGCGGTTCTTTGCCGTCACAGGTATACAGCTGACGGGCTTCCATGATAGCTTCCACTTCGGCTGTCAGCTTCCGGTCCGTATATTCTTTTTTGGGAATTCCCGCACAGGCGATGACAGCATCACGGTCACAGATGACACAGGCCAGCCCGCAGGTCTTGTATAAGGTTTCTGCATACTGTGCGGCAAACTGTGCCAGCTCCCCGATCGGGGAATACTTTTTGAAAATAACCTCCCCTTCACGATCCGTGAAAATCTCCAGCGGGTCGCCTTCACTGACATCATTGGATGTATCAGGCGGAATGGATTCCAGGATTTTAGCGGCGTGTCCGGGGGATGACTGTACAATAGTGACTGCACATCCGTTTTCATCAGACAGATGTCCGGATTTCAGCAGAGTATCGATGTCGGCTTTCAGAAATACTTCAATCCTGTTTTCATAGACTTTTATCTTTTGGATAATAAACTGAAGATCATTGCGATCGAGTTTCGGTTTGGAAAGAATATCATCAAAAATATCCATGGCCGTTTTGGCTGCACGGTTGACGCGGATGATTAAGTTCCGCTTGTCTTCTGTCAGCTCGATCTGCCGATGCAGTCCTTCCATACGTCTTACCAGATCTGATTCCAGTTCATCGTAGGTTTCCTCAAGGATTTCTTCGCGTTCGGGGTGCTTCATAATATCGCGTACCCGCTGCCGTTTGGTGGCTTTGAGTTCTTCCTGCAGGTCGGCGAGAACCGCTTCGAGATGGGCAGCACTCTGTTCGGTTTCATGGATATCATCGCTTTCTTTCGCAAGGTCTGCGTTGAGTCCGGCAAGCATCTCGGCGGAGTTTGCCTTCACAAGGCGTACATACTCCTTCATAAGCTCGTCCAGCTTGTCTGCACGGATATGGTGGCTCGTACAGGCTTTGACACCTCTTCTATGGTATGATCCGCATCTGTAAGCATCCGCAAGATCAGAGCGGCTCATGGCGAACATGGGGGAGCCGCAGTCCCCGCATTCCAGAAATCCTGAATATACATTATCATTTTTCCTGACGCCGCGGTAATGGGAGGTAGTCCGCTGTTCACGAAGCGACCGGACAGTTGCAAAAGTGCGGTAATCGATAATAGCCTGATGATGGTTTTCAAACACAAAATGTTTCTCGGCTTCGTTGCGTAAATCGGAACCATTGATCTTTGGGCGTGTATATTTGCCCTGACGAAGTGTTCCGATGTAAAAATCATTATCAAGGATGGACTGAATGGTAACAATCGACCATGTACTTTTTACAGCGCGTCGGTATTCATCCCCCTCTGCTTCTTTGCGTTCACGCTCAGCCATACGCGGCGTTGGTATACCATCGTCAGTGAGATGGTTGGCGATTTTTTTATATCCCCAGCCATCGATGTACAGGCTGAAAATCCGCCGGACAATATCAGCTTCCGTGGGAACGATTTCAAACGCATGATGTTTGTTGATGATGTACCCATAAGGAGCCGCACAAATCCACTTTCCGTCTTCCTGGCGGCGCTTGATAACAGATTTGACTTTTTTGGAGGTATCGGTAACGGGCATTTCATTGATGAGAAACTGAAACTGGATTTTCAGCCAGTCGTCATCATTGGGAAAGTCGATGCTGTCACCGATGGAAATGATACGCACGCCGGCGTCGCGCAGATCTTCCAGTTCCACAAGACCTCTGGAATTCCGTCTTGCAAAACGTGAAAAATCCTTCAGAACCAGTATATCCAACTGATGGTCAAGCAGTTTTCGACGAAGATCCTGATACCCTTCCCGCTGATCAAATGTATACCCTGAACGGTCACGATCTTCATAAAAGACCAGTGTACTGTCAGGAAAACGATGTTTCACAAAATCAGAGATGATGGACTTCTGGTTTTCAATGGAGATGTTGTCTTTATCCAGTTCCTCATCTACGGAAATACGACAGTACCCCGCAATGCGGAAAACAGAATGCAAGGATATCACCTCAGTTACGGCAGCATTACTGACAGTATTGTAACATTATTATATAGGAATTGCAAGAGAAATACAGAGCCAAAATATGGAAATACTCTTTTGCAGGCACAAAGATAATAACGTGGAATGAAAAGGATTGAAAAGTTCCTGACAAACCCCCGCCGGCGCTTTTTTATATATGGGGAGTACAGATGCAGAAGCCCATTCCTGCAGGAGCTGCCTGTACAGCAGTCGGTTTTTTGATCCGGTTGTGTTTGTTCGGGAATAATTCCGGCAAAACTGATATATCACACGGACAGGAGGAAGTATTATGTATATAATGAAAAACGACAGTAAAAGGACTGTCAGCATCTGGCTGACTCTGGATGAGCAGGATAACCCGCTTTTAATGCATGAACTATCTGCACTGGTGGACAGGTACCGGCAGGAGAATTTATCTCCGGTGATTTTTCGATCCGGTAAGGAAGAACTGTATGAATCTACATTTATGCTGCTCCGGCATAATAAAGCAGCCGCAATAAGTCAAAAATGATATTTTGGCAGCACCCTCTGTATTCTGAATATATTCATATGTTTCCCTCGGCTTCTGTTGGAGTAAGCAGTCTCTTTGTTTGTATTTCGTATCCGTTCAAGATGCAATCAGACGCCGACTTCATTTGCTGCCTGCATCTTAAACTGTTCCATAGCTGCCTTTGCTTCCGGTACTACGATTCTGTTGTTCTTCTGTGCCATAATGGTTTTTCTCCAATTCATTTTCAGATTTTTTTGTGTCAGAGAAGGATTTGCTCCGTTCTCTGCACATATTATGAACCCGATATGAGCGGAATATGAATGGAAATATTATGATTTTGTTTGTGCAGACACGCGTGCTGCGCATGTTATATCATATTATAGCCGATTGCAAAACTCAGAAAAAACGAAATCAAGCACTCGAAAATGTTCTGTGGCGAACGGGGTAGAGGTCCCCGTGAGCTCGCTCCACTATTTCTGGTGTTTTGCAATTTCTATATATAGGGGCACACGGAATTGCAGGCACTATATCCAGCCCAACCCATTCCAAAAGTTTTTGCGGAGCTTTTTTCAAAAAGCGACCGTTTCCCCTTTACAATTATATGAAAATGATCTTGTGTTTCTGTGGTTTCTGTGATAAAATAAGTACAGATATCGGAGAAAACAACGAAAACAGGATATCCGGATGCCGGGAATACTGTGTGTGTTTTCCCGAAACGCAGGACTAAAAGGAGCAGTACATATGAAAATCGGAATTGGTGCATCCTCTTTCGGCAGATATCCGCTGGAGGAACGATACAAAGTCATGAGAGCCATGGGATACGAAAGCGCTGACTTCGGGATGTCGGTTACGGAGGACGAACCCTACTCTCTGCCGGAAGCCGAAGCGGTCGCCATGCTGCAGGCACATCGTCAGGCAGCGGAAGAAGCCGGGATCGAGATCTCTCAGGTACACGGACCCTGGCGCTGGCCTCCGCAGGACGGAACCGAAGAAGACCGCGCCGAACGGATGGAAAAAATGAAACGCTGCCTGCGGTACACTGCTGTCCTGGGCTGCAGGTATATGGTGGTGCACCCGATCATGCCGTTCCACATCAACGATATAGGTACCGGCAACGAAGAAACCACGTGGCAGATCAACCTGGACTACTACCGGGAACTGCTGGTAACGGCACGGGAACAGAATGTGATCATCGCGCTGGAAAACATGCCCATGCCCCAGTTCAGCATCGGCTCCCCGGAACAGATCCTGCGTTTTGTCACGGAGATCAACGACCCGTACATGAAGGTCTGTCTGGATACCGGGCATGTATCGGTGTATGACAAGCGCCAGCCCAGCGAAGCCGTATATCTGCTGGGAGACTGGATCAAGGTTCTGCACATCCACGACAACGCCGGGCGCAGTGACGAACACCTGCTGCCCTGCTCCCGTACGGGTGTGATTGACTGGCAGGCATTCGGCCGTGCGCTGCGGGATATCGGCTATACAGGCACTTTTTCGTATGAAACCGCCCCCACGGGCAAACTGCCGCAGCCGGTCTGGGAAGATGTTTGCCGGTCACTGGTGAAGCTTGGCCACTGGATCGTCGGGGATGAAGGAGAATTCTGATCAGAACGACGGACGAAAACGGACGGGTACCTGATATGAAAAGAAAAGGGTTTGTAAAATGGCTGCTCTGCGGCGTGGGGATTGCCTGTGCTGCCGCCGGTATCCTGACAGGATGGAAACTGTACAGAAACAGCCGCATCCCGGAAGAGACGGGGGAAGACGGCGGCGTGTCCTACCGCTCTGAGGGAACCGATGCGCCGAAAAAGATCGGGTCGGCGGAGATCACCGCATTTTCCTGTGTGTTCTCCACCTTTGCTTTTGAGGAATCCGAAGGGCTGGGAAACCGTGTATACGAACTGAATGCATCCGTGCACGGGGACGGTGTACAGGGCAGTTTCTGCAGCCGCAGCAGGGACGGGGAAGAAGAAACATACACCTTTGTATCCGACAGCAGCTTTATGACCAGGCTGCAGGAGATCGCCGCGGAATATGATTTTGCCGCACACAACGGCTTCTGGCATACAGTAAACGGCCTGCCCGATATGTACGGCGCCGGGCTGGATATCCAGTATGCTTCGGGAGAAACGGTTTCCGCCTATGACAACCAGGACTGTTTTCTGCCGCCGGACGCCATGCGGGAACTTGTCGTTCTTTTTTCTCCCGGGGCGGAAGAATTTTAGGGATTGCGAAACTTCGTAAAGGGAATGCGGGTTTTGGAATGAAAGCTCCGTTCAGCGAGGGTGAGTGAGAAAAGAACTAAAAGAGGACAGAACATGAAAAGAAAATTGGCAGCCTGCATCGGTTTTCTGCTGGCAGTCCTCCTGCTTCCGGGCTGTACGGCGGATGACGGAACCACGCCGCCTGTGCCGGAGACGGATCTGCCTGCCGTAGAACCGGTGACGGCGGAACGGCTTGTGGGAAGATATCGGGGGGCCGACCGGGAGAACCATGCAGATGGGGACATCTATCTGGAAATCTACCGGATAGACGACCTTCTGATCGCGGAAGCCAGGGAAACCTATGCGGCATACTGGGCCATGGAACTGGTACCCCTGCCGGGGCAAGATCCGTTTGGCACCGCCGCGGACACTGTGCAGGTTACGGCGTGGACTTTTTCCGGCTTTTCCGGCATGGGTGCGTACTGGCCGGACACGGAGACATACACGCTGCACATAACCGATACCGGTCTGGACATCACGGATGCTGCCGGGGAAACGGAAAGCTATATCCGCGATGACACTCTGGAACCGCAGCACACGCCGGAGCGGTACCGGGAAGCGCTGGATGGAGCCTGTCCCGTCGGAATCCGGGGCGAATGGACTGCCGCAGCGGAAGACGGGGCAGACATTTTTCTGCGGCTGGACGAAGATGGAACCATCCTGTGCCTGTACAAGCGGGAAGGAGAACCGGTTTCCGTCCACATCGGTCTGGCAGCGTGCGGGGAAGAGGAAGGCAGCCTGTCCTGCATCACGGAAAGGATCGGCTGGGCAGACATGCCGTGGTTTGATACCATCCTGTTTTCCACAGAAACCGACGGCGGACTGCTGCTGAAAACGCCGGATACATGCGGTCTGCTGCCTCCCGGACAGGAGATACACCTGCGCAGGGCAGACGGGCAGACATAAGTGATAACAGAAAAAACGGAGAGGAAGGATCGTGGTATCCCCATCTCCGTTTCTGTTTGCAGATATATGGACTTTCCCGCAGGTTTTTCCGCCGGGCAGGTGTTTTATTGTTTTTTCAGGACAAACCCCGCAAAGGTGTAGGGTGGTACCATATCGCGCAGCACCACCGTGCCGTTTTCCAGCATTGCATCCGTTTTGCCGATGGGCAGGATCACGCTGTAGGCATCGTCCGGCTGTATTTCTTCCGGCAGAAGCATATCATTGCCGAAATTCCAGATTCCCACCACAAGTTTGTCATCCGTTTTCCGGGTCATCACATAGGCGCCGGGCTCCTTTCGGATTTCCGTCAGCTTCACAGGCAGCATCCGCAGAAGCTGTTCCTGACGGTAATAGCTGCGGATCATGGCCGATTCCATGGAGACCGTTTCCATATCGAATGCGTATACCAGGACGGACGCACCCTTCTCCCCGGTTTCCGATACCCGGGTATACCGGTACATGGCAGGGGCGCCGTTGTCGTAGAAGCTGTCTGTTTCCGCGCCGGCGGCAGGGGTCAGTCTGTAATACCGTCCGCCGGTATCCATGGGCATCACCTGACCGTCGGCGTACCGTTCCCCGGCAGGCTTGTCCATGGGTTCCCAGCCGGCAAGACCCACATCAAATCCCCGTTCCGTCAGAATCCGGGCAGCCGCGGCGTCCAGAATCAGCGGCATTTCACACACATCTGCCGGGGCATACCGGGCGTTTTCCCCTACGATCATGGCGGCTTCGGTGAACCGGGACTTCACAAAGCTGATGGGCAGGCTGAGCGCGCCTGTGAAATTGGCGGCAGCGGGAGTCAGCCGGCAGGCCAGTTGTGCTTCCGGGATTCCCGTGCAGTCCATGTCCGCCAGTTTGTGCATGGCTTCGTACACATAGATCCCCGCCGGTTCCGTATTCCGGAACGCTTCCGCGATGCTGTCCCGCAGGATCTTTGTATGGGAATGACGGCGGATGTAGCCGGTCTCGTAATCGGGATCGTAGGTGTAATCCAGCATATATTTCAGAATGTCCGGATTCCCGTCGGCGATGAACGCCTGGTGGAACCCTTCCAGATAGGAGGAGGGCGTTTTGTACCGGGGTCTGGGGTACACGTCCCCTTCGCTCATCAGCTCGATTTCCGGCGCCGTTTCCCGGCACCAGGCAAACTGCATCCGTTCCAGGTCAATGATGGAACCGAGTCCCGTCGTGCCGAAGCTGTGGCCGTTGTTCCAGTATGCCGCGCCGATCAGCCGCAGGAAGGGTCTGGTGGAACCGGCAAGAAGGCGGGAGAGGGTGATGGAATCCACGCCGTCGGTGTCCCAGGTGGACAGGCAGGCGCAGTGTCCCATACGGATGGTGGGGTCAATGGAATCCAGTTCTTCCCGCAGGGCGGATGCAAAATTCTTCAGTGTGTCGCCCTGCAGCGCCAGCCAGATCTTCCGGATGGGGGTGGGCTTGCCCGTGAACAGTTCTGCGGCCAGTTCTTCTCTGGTGTAGTCGGATTTTTCCAGTCCGGCTGCAGCGGCGCGGCGGTTCAGCTCTGCCATGTGGAGAGGGCAGGCACAGCCGATGGCAACAGGGCCGTGCATGGCGATCCGCAGGTCATCGTCGATCTGGATCATGCGTGCCCCGGCTTCGGCAAGCGCCCGGATGTACTGCCGGTACATGGAAACAAAATCGGGATCCAGCGGACAGAAGGAATCGTTTGCCTCCCCGCCGTTGCCAAGCCCCCGGATCCTGGTGTAGCTGCCCACTCTGGCGTCCACTTCATGGGACAGCATGCCGCCGTGCCCCAGACCGTTGATCCAGACGCCGACCTGCAGTCCGTTTTCGGTGTAATAAGCGATATTTTCCGCCAGCTGTGCCGTGATGGCCTGCAGCTTTTCCGTGTCCCCGTAGGGATTGCCGGGACAGACAAATACCCGTTCTGCCCCCGCTTCCCGCAGCCATGCAAGATATCCGGGACGGTTTTCGGCGGTGGATTTGTGGTTCATCAGGGGAATGGAAATCATAATATACCTCCGGAAATGGATGGGCAAAAAAGCCGGTGTCTGACGTTTTGTACGGTTTTTCTGTCCGTAATGCACCTTTGTTTGTATTATAGCATGGTATCCGGAGCGTGTCAACGGCAAATCCGGGGCAGGGAGGCGGAAATCTGCCGTAAACCGGAAGCGAATGTGCGGCAGACCATTGCAAAACCGGCGGCGGTATTGTATACTATCAGGGGCGGGGGAACGGCTTGCGGAAAAACCGTCCTCCTGCAGCCGAAAACATTTTCTCCGCCGGAGAGAACAGGAGCATCCCATGACAGCGTATATTCTGTACCTGTGCAGCATCGCCGCTGCTTCCATACATACATCACTGACCAAGCTGTTCAACCGGCAGAGCGACCAGGCCGCTGTGTTCAACGCGGTGCGGGCCTGTACGGCGTTTGCCATGTTCTGCCTCATCAGCCTGCCGGGGTTCACGTGGCATGTGCCCACCCTGCTTTTCGGAATGGGGTATGGGATTTTTCTCAGCATCGCCATGTACATGGGGTATCTTGCCCTGTGCCTGGGCCCTATGGCGCTGACCAGCATGATGATCTCCTTTTCCGTGATTTTTCCCGTTCTGTGGGGGATCACGGTACAGCGGGAGCCGGTGACGCTTCTGCAGTGCGGGGCGTTTCTGCTGCTGCTGACGGCTCTTGTGCTGGTGAACGGGGACAAACTCCGGCAGAAAAGCAAACCGGACACCGATTATAAAAAGTGGTTCCTGTGTGCCGCTGTCACCTGCCTGTGCAACGGCGGCTGTTCCATCCTGCAGAAGGAGCATCAGACGGCGTTCCCCGCGCTGTACAGCAGGGAATTTATGGCGGCGGCCATGGGAATGTGTTCCGTGATTTTTCTCTGTGCCGCCGTACGGAAGGTCACGCCGCAGATGTTTGTGCAGACAACCGGGAAGTGGTACGCCGTGTTTGCCGGGATCACCAATTCCACCGCCAACTTTTTCACTCTGATTATGGCCGGCATGGAGAACGCATCTGTCCTGTTTCCCATGATCTCCGCCGGCACGATATTTGCCACACTGCTCTGCGGCATCCTGATTTTCCGGGAAAAACCAAAACCCAATCAGTACGCCGCTTTGCTGGCCGGAGCTGCCTCCGTTGTCCTGCTGAAACTGTGACGCCGGCGGCAGGACGGGAGGAAAGGGATACGACAGCATAAAAACAGGCCTGTGTGCCGGAGAAATGTCCGGTGTGCAGACCTGTTTTGTTGTGGAAGTGACCGGGCAGCCGCTGCGGTGCGGGATCGGTCAGGTAACACCCAGCAGCTTTGCCGCATTGTCACGGCAGATTTTGCGGTATACCGCCTCGGAGATGGCGCCGCTTTCCCCCAGTCCGTCGATGAATTCCCGGAAGGCAAACTGGTGCGTGTTGAAGCTGGCGCAGATGTCGCAGCCGTAGTAGATCCGGTCCTGGAATTCCGTCAGGAAGGAAACGGCGTGTTCCGGGTCTCTGGTCAGAGCATTGGCGCCGCTGCCCGCAGACAGATCACAGGTCAGATTGCCGTATTCCCGCATGAGATACACCAGCCGTCCCGGGGTCACTTTGCCGGTGGGATAGCCGTTCCGGGTGGCTTCCGTGTTGTCAGCAGACATTTCGCTCCAGAAAGGCTGGGAATGACCGATGAACTGAAGCTTCGGATGCTTTTTCAGCATTTTTTCCAGCCGGGGCAGTCCGAGATCGTCCACCATGCCGTACCAGTATCCGATGGCGGGGGAGATGTGGAACAGAACCGGCAGACCTACCTCTTCACAGTGGGAAAACAGATTGTCCATCCGGGGATCGTCTGCGTACAGATTGGAGGTCAGTTCCCCCAGCCCTCTGGCACCCAGCTTTTTGTAGTGCTCCAGCAGATAGGAAAGATCTGTTCCGGTGCTGTTGTTCATGGCACGGGGATCCACATTGCAGAACCAGGAAAAACGGTCGGGATACTTTTCCGCGGCGTAAATACAGCCTTCGTTGCTCATGACCACCGTTTGTCCTTCCGGGGAAATGATCGGCAGCAGAACGCCTCTCTCAATGTCCAGCCGGTCATACATATCGATCATCTCTTCCGGACTCAGCATACGGTAGCCGCTTGCAGGATTGGCCGGCGCCCACTGTGGAAAGGCAACGATATGGGCGTGCAGGTCGATTTTTCTGAAGGTTTTCATGTTCTTTTGATCCTTTCGTGGTTGTATAGCCAGCCGATTGCAAAGTTCCAGTAAAAGGGGAACGCGGCTTTTTTGAAAAAAAGCCTGGCAAAAAACTTTAAAAAGGTTTTTGCTGGATATAGTGACTGCAATTCCATGTGCCACTATATATAGAGATTGCAAAGCATCAGAAATAGTGGAGCGAGCTCGCAGGGACCAAGCCTGCTCGCCGTAGCCGGTTTTTGATTGCTGGATTACGTATTTTATCGAGTTTAGAATACGCTTGGAGATTACGTAACAGCCGATTGCAAAACTCCGTAAAAACGAAATCACGCACTCGAAAACGTTCTGTGGCGACTGGGGTGGAGGCCCCCAGGAGCTCGCTCCACTATTTCTCGGGTTTTGCAATCTCTATATATAGTGGCACATGGAATTGCAAGCACTATATCCAGCAAAAACCTTTTTAAAGTTTTTTGCCAGGCTTTTTTTCAAAAAAGCCGCGTTCCCCTTTTACTGAAGCTTGCAACCAGCTGTGTTTGACGGGTCAGTCGGTGACATCATCCGCCGTCACGATAGCGTCATGTTCCCGCAGGAGGGCACGGATCCGGGCAAGATCGGCCTGGCGGATGGAAACCCTGTCCCGGACAGCCACAGCCGCACAGGCAGCCGCCGCCTGTCCCATAGCCATACAGGAAGCCTTCACCCGGTAGGCGGAGTTGGCCAGTCTGTCGCCGGAGGCACACCGTCCCGCCACCAGCATGTTGTCGATGCCCTTCACGATCAGGGCGGACAGGGGAACGGTGGGGATCTGTCCGTCGGTCAGGAAGGTCTGGCGGATGCCGTTGTCCCCGTGCCGGTGCAGATCGATGGGGTAGAAGGAGGTGCATACGGCATCGGGATAGGCATAACCGGACACATAGTTTTCTTCCGTCATATACCCGTCGCACAGGATCCGTCTGGATTCCCGGACAGCCACTTCCGGTGCGATGGCTTCAATGGGGACGGGTGCGCCGGCGTCCTGCAGGGCGTTCATCAGCCGGTACACGGAAGCTCTGCCTGCCACTTCGGAAGCGGTGCGGGAGTCGCTGTCCGCTGCATTGAAGCCGGAGACATGACCGATATTGTTGCCTCTGGCGTTCATGATATAGGACAGGGAAAGGCCCCGGAGGTCGGTGGGATCCATGGTGCCGTTGTTTCTGTATTCCGCAAAAATCCGGTCGGCTCCGGCACACACTTCCTCCGGCAGATCCGGCTTGTCTATATAGAACCGGATCGTGCCGGGCTGCAGGAATCCGTCTTCGCTTTCTCCGCCGCACTCGAACCGGGCACCGGCATATACCGCCGCATCTCCGTCTCCCGTGCAGTCGATGACCACTTTGGCGGAAAGCCTGCGGAGTCCTTCCTTGGAGGCAATGACCACACCGGTTACGTGGATACCGGCGTCCGTTTCTTCCGTATCCACCGCGGCCACAGGCTGACCGTAATACAGATCCGCCCCTGCCTCCGTCAGCATCACATCCATCAGGTGCGCTGCCGCCGGAATGTTCACGTGTACCCCGTAGATCCAGTGGGGGCCATCCGCCATTTTGTCCGGGATCACCGCATACCCCGCCTCCGCCAGACGGGTGACATATTCCCAGCCGATACCCCGGATCACCTGTCTGTGGTGGGCGAAAAACTGGGCAATGTCGTTGTTGCCGCCTACGGTCAGAATACCGCCGGGCATGCCGTGCCGTTCGATCACAGCGGTTTTCAGTCCGGCTCTCGCCCCCTGTACGGCAGCGGCAAATCCGGCCACACCGCAGCCGCAGACGATCAGATCATAGCTTTTTCCGTCAATGATATGCATACATGATTTCCTTTCCGATTCCCCCGGTATCTGCTTTTACGGATTCGCAGACCGCATCCCCGAAGGCAGCGTTTTTGGGGATCCTTATAGGGTTCCGATCTTTTCCAGCAGATGTGCCGCGTATGCCGCGAAACCGGTGTCGTTTGGGTGTAAGTACAGGTCGCCGAAGCAGGCTGCGTCATGGGGCACGAGAGGCATGCCGCTGATGATCTGTACAGTGGGCCAGGGTTGGCAGACGGTGCGGATCACTTCCTCCAGGTCTGCGAAAGGGCCGAAGGGGGGGACTTTTTCCAGATGATCCCCCCGCCAGATCGGTGTTATGGCGTAGATGGGTGTGACCCCGTACTGCCGGACGAGATTTTCAAAGAAGCCGGCGGCACTTGCGGTAAAGGTGTCCCGGTCGAAATGGTTCCAGTCGTTGGTACCGTAGGCCACCAGAACGGCATCTGCCTGAACACCGCTGGGCGCAGCCCCCATGGCAGGGGTGAAACAGACGCCGCCCAGTCCCTTGTTGAACAGCTCCGCCCCAAGAGCCTCCGCCAGACGCATGGGATATGTGTTGGAGGGATGCAGTGCGTCATAGCCCTGGGTGATGGAATCTCCGTAGGCCACCAGTCTTGTTTTCCGTGCAACCGGGAGGACATAGGCGGCGTCCGTGATGGTCAGCTCAGAAATCTCCGCCAGCACCGAATGGGGGATCACGATGCGCAGCTCTTTTTCTCCCGGGCCAAGGGGGAAAGAAGCCGAAAAGTCGCCCACGGGATAGGTCTGTGTGGCATAGCTGCCCACCGCATCTTCGTCCTGCAGATTGGTGATCGTGCCGATCCGGCTGCCGTTTTCGTAAATATCGAAGGTGTAATAGCTGCGCACGCCGGTTTTGCTTATGGTGCGGCCGGACAGAACCAGGGAAGTGCCGTCCGTTCTGCAGATGAGCTGTACGCCGGCGGGATAGTCCAGGTTGGGATTGATGACCGCGGTGCGTTCTTCGGCTGTGAAGCGATGGAAACGGATGTACCCCTCGGTTTCGGTCACATCCAGGGCACCCAGGGCAATGGCTTTGATTTGTTCTTTGGTGAGTTGCATGGTTTATCTCCTTTTCGGCGGCTCAGTCTTCGTATTCCACTTCCACAATATCCATCCCGAAGCCGGGCACGCGGATGCTGAAGGAGCAGGCGTCCGGGCGGTTGACGGGATAGCAATCGGGCTTGGTGACATACCGAAGAGAACGGATCCGGCGGTTTGCGGTGATTGTGGGCGTGGCGTACCAGTATTCTTCATTATCAATAAAGAGGCGGGATGTGCGTGCGCCGGTGATTACCTCATTGACATGACAGGCACCGTAATCCCCGGTGATCACGGGAAGTCCGGCCAGGCTGTTGATCCGGGCGGCGACAGCGTCCACAAAAGAATCGTCCACCGGCTGGAAGGTCAGTGTGTTCGTCCAGATGGCGCCGTAGGGATCTGTCACATCCTGCAGGGGAGCAGTGTCCAGACAAAGCGCGGGAAGGAGAGAGAACCGGATCTTTCCGTCTTCCCACAGACCCAGATACAGGATCTCCCCACCCCGGTAGGCACGGATCGCATCCAGTTCCTCCGGGGCAAACAGAGCGGGATTGATCACAAGAATGGGGCCGGAAACCGCATCCAGGTTCTCGATCCGGGTGATTTTGTGTACGGCGGCACCCCGGGAAAGCAGTTCCGCGGTCCATTTGCCGTTATACCATAGCCGGCTGTCGATGAGGGCATCCAGCTCCTTTTCCATCTTCCGGTCGGACCAGACCACCGTGACGCCCCGCACATCCTCCACATGTTCCGTGTAGGCATTGTCCCACATCATGCGGAGAAGATCCCAGTCGGCGGCTTTCAGGCCGTCCCCCAGACAGTAGTGGGGCCCGTTGGTGGCAGGCAGAAACCGCCCGGTGCCGTCGATGTAGTAATTGTTCAGGTTAACCGCAACGGCGCGCTGCATGGCGGTGGGCATGTGATGCAGAACGTCCCACTGTTCCAGGGTATCCCGGATCATGCACAGCGGGGTCAGCTTGAGGCGCGGCAGATGGGCCCGGAGCTGCATCATGTTGGACGCAAATTCGTAGTGGATAAACTGCCGTCGCCGGTGATCCATGGGGAAGCCGTTGTCGCCGTTGGAGAGGAAAAACAGATCCGCCGCCACATCTTCCACAATAAAGGAATCCGCACCGGCGTCCTCGTAGGCCTTGTAGTCGGCGCCGTAGCGGTAGAGGGCTTCCACGGGCCCTTTGGTCCAGGCACTGTTGAAGGCGGCTTCGGCACCGGCTTCCCGGATCCCGGAAATGACATGGGCCATAAACGAAGACCAGTGTTTCCGGAAATAGGAAATCCATTCCCGTCGGTGGTGCCGGAAGATAAACTCTGCCGTGTCGTGGACGTCGCCGGTGTCGGCAGGGGGCGTGATGCCGTATTCTGCGAAGAAGCGTCCTGTTGTCTCAGTCGAATAATCCATATCCTGCAGGGACAGACGGGGACTGGAAACACCGTCGGCGATCTGGATACCGTCCAGGCCGTAGTCCCGGATCACCGCCTGCAGCTGCCGGATATACACTTCCTCAAAGGGGGTGCCGTCCGCAAAATGGTTCAGCACATGGATCAGCTGGGGTCTGTTGCCGTAACAGGTGACAACACCCAGTTCGGGATGCTCTTCCAGATACTGACGGACGCCGGGCAGCCCGGGGACAGAGTCGAAATCAAACATGCTGATGTACACCTGTACGCCCCGGCGGTGCAGTTCCCGGATCAGGGCAGCCATCTGCAGGTTTGTCCAGTCCTGGCGGTGTCTGTCATCGTTGCCGGCGTGCCCGGAGTAGGAGCAGGCGTAGGCCGGAAGCCGGTACGCAGACGCCATGCCGGCATGCCGCAGAACAAAACAGATACTGGTCAGGTGAAACGATACCATATCCGGGACGAAGCCGGTTTTGGCAAGAAAGTCCCCCACGCCGTAATCGGGCAGCGTGTTGTCAAACCCGATCAGCTCGATCCAGACGGAATTGCGGAATCCGGGGTGCTGCCGGTTGAAATAAACGTCATGATAGCCGTACATGAAACTACCTCCTGTGTGGATTCGGGTGTATGCTTACTGTTTCCGCAGGGCGGCGAACGGTGCGTCATTGTTCTCAAGGCTGTACAGTTTCCGTTCGCGGCGGTGTTCCGGCCTGCTTATGCATTTTCCAGAAACGCCTTCATTTCCCGGATCATGGAAGCGCGCAGAACTTCTTCTTCTCCGCTTTTGATCATCCGGCAGATGGTTTCGTAGCCGCCCATGGCGCAGTGGTCAGCCGGCGGGATGTACATGATGGTTCTGCCGTGTTCGGTGACGGTGCATATATCCGCATCGGGGAAGGCTTCGCAGAGGGCAAGACCCGTGAGGGAGAAGGTTTCGCCGGGGTAGGCTGCCAGGGTAAGTCCCCCCAGCTGCAGAAAGCCCAGGGAAACCTGCACCGTATCGCACAGCGCGTCTTCCCCATAGGCATATTTTTCGTACAGGAAATCCAGTTGTTCCGCGTATTTCAGGACTTCCAGCCCACGGAAACGGGCGGGCAGATCCTCTGTGCCGGGAATGGGGGCGGAGGTGTCGATGCAGTGCTGTTTCACACCCTCCCGCACGGCAAGACGAACCGGTTTCACAGCGTCCGCAAACCGTTCCAGGGGCGTGAAAGGGACATCCTCCAGGGCGGCAAGGGCAACAGAGGCAATGTAGGGGCCGAGAACCTTTTCGGTGCCTTCGTATTTGTTCTTCATGCCCGGTGCGATATCGCCGCAGGGGCCGTTGAGAAACAGAGAGATCCCTCCGAACTCCCGTTCCATGGTTTTCCGCACATGATAGGGATAGTCGGAGGAGAAGGAGCCGGGCCGGTTGCAGCATACGGCATGGGCGGCAAAGCGTACCAGAGAGCCGATGGGTTTGCCCTCCGGCGTGCGGAACTGGGCGGCATACACGGTGCTGTCGGCGGCAGGGAAGGGATCAAAGGGGCGTTTTGTCTCCCGGCGGCTGTCGTAGGAAATGGTTCCTTCCAGCACACACTGCACGGCGTTTTCCACAAAGGGAGCCGTGTCAAAGCCTTCCGATTCGCTGGCGCCGTACCATAGCGTGGTCATGCCGTCCAGCTCCGGGATATATTTGCGGCGGTAAATATTGACCTGTTTATCGCACTGCGTCCGTACAAAGCGCATCTGTGCCGGACGGGCGGCATTTTTGGCTTCCAGGGCGCAGTCGGCTGCCAGCGCGGACAGAACATCCCGGTCCGGTTCGCCGCCGCCGTGGTTGTGGGTTGTTACGATATGGATGTGCTCCGCCGGGATGCCTGTTTTTTCGGCTGCCGCATCGGTGAGCCGGCGGATAGTGTACAGATTGAAGTCCATGAAATCCAGCACGATCCAGACGCATTCGCTCTGTGCATCCGCTATATACATGGCGATGGCTTCCACCCGTTCTTCCCGTATGGGCTGGATGGGACGGAGAGCGGCTTCCAGATCCTGTCTGGCAAATCCGATAGATACCATATGTGATTGTCCTCGTTTCTGTTTGTGCTGCTCTTCGGTTTCCATCCGTTTCAGGAAGAGGATCCGGCTGACCGGCACCAGCGGGGGTGTGCATCGGCAAAATCCCGGACTTTTTCAAAATAGTGATACAGATGATCTTCCCGGGTGGTATTGTACTGGGTCTCGCCGGGCACATCGATGCATCTGCCCATAATGGGTCAGCAGGGGGAACTGCACGAAGGGAATGGTCATGGCGAAATAGGCGTCCGTCAAATGAAAAACAGAGCGGCACTTTTGTGAGTTCAGTATAACACAACTTGCCTGCTCTGTAAAGTGTAATTTTGCGTTCCGTATTGCGTTTCCGACAAAAAAAGGCTATATTGGGGGGAAGAACGGCAATAACAGAAAACCATCCGGGAGATCACGGTGATCTGAAAAATGCGGTTTTGGGGGACCGGCAAGAGCGGTACGCAGGGAAACTGATTCTGTATGACAGCCGGTGCAGGGCCGCAGCATACTCCGGAACGCAAAAAACGCCAGCCGCTGTGACTGACGTTTTTTCTGTTGTCACCGGGCGGCTTCCGCGAACATATCCAGAATCCGGCCCATCAGTTCTTCGTCCAGGGCGAAGCAGGCCGGGTAGTGGATGG
>SVSN01000044.1 GCA_015064285.1 Oscillospiraceae bacterium
AAGATAGGGCCGGTCATGCCGCAGAAATAGGAATGCAGTTCTCTTTTGTAAATCGCAGACATTCAGGGCACCTCCTCTCAGTTTCCGCCGAACAGCGGCTTGTAGTCGTCGCCGTCATCGTCTTTTTGGGTTTCTTCCGCTGCGGGAACAGGAGCGGGTTCTTCCACAGGCACATCCGCTGCCGTTTTTTCCGCTTCTGCCTCTCGACGCATCCCGATCTGGCCGAATATATCCTCCGCACGGATCCGGGTGTCTTCCTGGGTTTCCGTATCTTCTGTTCTGTCCCGTTTCTGGGATTCGGTCAGCGCCAGGAATACCTTCTCCAGCGTCACTTCTTCATACTGCATGGCAATGATGGGCAGACGCCGTTCCGCAAAGGTGAAAAATACATGATCGCGGATATCGTCTTTTCCTTCCACTTCCAGACGCAGATGGACAGCGTTTTCCCCGGGACGCACTTCCATCTGGGCAACACCCTGCAGGGTTCCGGCAGCCGCTTCCACCGCTTCCGCAGAACCGCGTACATCCATGTCGATATAGCTCTTGCCTTCGTTGAGCTTGGTCAGGTTTTCGATGGTATCGCTGGCCACAATCTTCCCGGCGGCAATGATGATGACATAATCACATACTGCGCTGATTTCGGTCAGGATGTGGCTGGACAGAATCACGGTATGGTTCTGCCCCAGTTCTCTGATCAGATCCCGGATTTCAATGATCTGCAGCGGGTCAAGACCTACAGTGGGCTCGTCCAGAATGATGATTTCCGGATCTCCCAGAATGGCCTGGGCAATGCCTACACGCTGTCTGTATCCTTTTGACAGGTTCTTGATCAGGCGGGAACGCATAGGTGTCAGGGAGGTTTTTGCGATCACCCGATCCACACCATCCTCCAGCGCTTTCCCTTTCAGTCCCTTGGCCTTGCCTACAAAATACAGGTATTCTTCCGGCGTCATGTCGGTGTAAAGCGGCGGCAGCTCCGGCAGATATCCGATACAAGACTTGGCCTCCACCGGATCTTCGTAGATGTCATAACCGTTGATGGTCACTTCTCCCTCGGTAGCGGCCAGACAGCCTGTGATGATATTCATGGTGGTGGACTTTCCCGCACCATTGGGACCCAGGAATCCGTAAATCCGCCCCTTTTCCACGGTAAAGCTCACATCTCTGACGGCTTCAAAATCGCCGTAACGCTTTACCAGATGTTTTACTTCGATCAAGGCAAATATCCTCCTTGCAGTGAAATTTCGTTTACATAAACTGGATGGGAAATATTATACCACAAAATGGTGAAGAATTGTTGAACATTTCTGCAGTCTTATCTGATTTTTTTATCACATAAGAAATTTTCTCTTTCCATCTTTCGGACAACACAAAAGAAAAAACAGGAAATCCCCTGAAAAACATTGCAAATTCATTTTTGATGTAGTATAATAGAATAGATTAGGAATATTCTCGGCCAGTGTGCCGTTTGTCTAATAGAACAGTACAGGAAAACTGTGCCCGGAAAACGGTGCGCAGGAAAGGTTCAGGTAGTATATCAGATGAGCAAAGACATCGGTATCGACCTGGGTACCGCCACAGTCCTTGTCTATGTAAAAGGCAGGGGCATTGTGATGAAGGAACCCTCCGTCGTTGCAATCGATAAAAATACAGAAAAAATATTAAAGTTCGGCAGAGAAGCGCAGCTGATGCTGGGACGTACCCCCGGCAACATCACCGCCATCCGTCCGCTCCGGGATGGTGTCATCACCCAGTACGACATCACCCAAAAGATGATCCAGCATTTTATCAAAAAAGCCTGCGGCGGTACTATGCTGTTCCGTCCCAGAGTGATCATATGTGTCCCCAGCGGGATCTCCGAAGTGGAAGAACGCGCTGTCGTGGATGCGGCAACCCAGGCTGGTGCCAAACGCACCTATCTGATTGAAGAGCCGGTTGCGGCTGCCATCGGTGCGGGGATTGACATTTCCGCTCCCAATGGGCATATGGTTGTGGACATCGGCGGCGGTACCACAGACATTGCCGTCCTCTCTCTCGGCGGCGTGGTGGTGTCGGAATCCATCAAGGTAGCCGGAGACAAATTTGACGAAGCCATCATCCGCTATGTACGCCGAAAGCACAATGTGCTCATCGGGGAACGGACGGCGGAAGAAATCAAGATCAAAATCGGCTGTGCCTGGCCCCGGGAAGAAAACCGGGTTTTGGATGTAAAGGGACGCTGTCTGGTACAGGGGCTGCCCAGAATGATACAGATCTCCTCTGCGGAAATCCCGGATGCGCTGGAAGAACCCATCACCGCCATCATCGAGGGAGTCTGTTCCGTCATTGAACGGACACCGCCCGAGCTGATCGGGGACATTCTGGCCAACGGCATTGTAATGACCGGCGGCGGTGCCCTGCTTTACGGTCTGGATCGGTTAATTGCTTATGCCACCGGAATCAAAACCAGAGTAGCAGACAAAGCCGGCGCCTGCGTGGTCATCGGTACCGGCCGCAGTCTGGATCATCTGACAAACCTGCCGGAAGGTGTAATCAATCTTTCCCGGCAGCGGGAGATCGCAAAAAACTGGCAGTAACAAAGCCGGAAACATACGGAAAACTGTGATAATACGGTGTCTCCCCTGTCCGGAGATGCCGTATTTTTTATGACATAACTTAAAAACAGATATCGGAGGCAGCTTATGTTCCCATCTGCAGCATCCATCCGGATTATGACCGATGATACCACCCGCAGGACCGGCGAGCGGCTTCTGCCCTTTCTGGCGGATATTTTCGCTGTACCTGTCTTTCTGACATCCGCAGATCCGGCAGACTGTGTGTTCTCACTGGAAATTACGTCCGGCATGACACCCATGGCATACAACCTTACTGTCACAGAAAATCGGATTATACTGAAAGCCGGATCTGAGGAGGCGCTCTGGGAAGGCGCTGTTCACTTTCTCACCGCTTTCGGCAACCGGACGGACGGTACTGCACCACAGCTGTACCCGTACACGAAAGATTACGACCCCATCCGGGACAGCCTCGACAATCACACGCTCCTGCCGCCGGTTCTGCCGGAGTCGGAAGTACAGCTGGTATACGGCAGTGCAGACGGGCAGATCCGGTGTCCCGACTGGCTGCAGGATATGGTGATGGCACAGGTACATCTGGGCACAGCCGGAGGGGATTTCACCGCTGCCCGCGGGCTGATTGATTTCTACGCCGGTATGGGTGTGAGTACTGTCTGGTTCTGTCCCATTTATGACCGGGACGGCAGAGGCAACGGCTACGGTAACCTCGGTCTGCATACTGTGGATACCGTTTATGCCGGTGTGTCTCCCGATCTGACCAAAGCAGGAGATGACAGAGAACGGTATCGGGCCGGCTGGGAAGCCCTGCGGGATCTGGTGTCATATGCCCACGACAGAAATGTGCGGATTCTTCTGGATGTGATCTCCTGGGGTGTAATCTACGGCGCACCTCTTATCGATCTGTACCCTGACTGGTTCCGGGGAGAAGCCTGGGGCGGTGCTGCTTTCAACTGGAAGAATGAAGAATTCTGTGACTGGTTCGTGACGCAGGCAGCGGAAAATCTGCTGTTCACCGGAGCGGACGGGTATCGCTGTGACTGCGAGCCCAACTACGGCGGCTACGAAATCTGGAGCCGGGTGAAGGAAAAATGTGCCGCTGCCGGCCGGAAGATTCTGCTGATCTGCGAAGACTTTTCTCCGAGAGGCAGAGAACCAGTCTTCGATCTGGAGCAGGACGGTGTGCTGGACTATGCCGCCATGACCCGGGGAGAGCTGTATATAAACCCGGTCGCCCCCTATCTGACCACCCATGACATCACCGATAGTGTGGCCTCCGGTGACTGTATCGGCGTATGTCCCGGACGTACGGACGCGGCGGACAGGGGCAGCGCCCGGTTCTACACCCACTGCGTCACCAACCACGACTATCAGCACCGTCTTGTCCGGGGAAACCGGCTGGTGATCGGTTATCAGGCCGTGCTGGCGCCCTTCCTGCCGGTATGGTTCTGCGGGGATGAACTGGGCATGGACGAAGACAACTGCGTAATCTACTTCACACCAATCCAGTGGAACCGGCTGACAGAGAATGTCTCCGACCGGTATTTCCATGAGGATCTGAAGGCATACCTGCGCATCCGCCGGCAGTACCGGGACCAGATCGCCTATGCCAGCCTTAACCACAGAGAAACCAACATCCTTGCCCTGTCGCTGACGGATCACACCGGCAATCCTGCCCCTCTGCGGGGATACAGCCGGACAAGCGGCAGCCGTACCATATATGTTCTGCCTGCCCGGGAAGACGGTGTGTACACCATCCCCATCACTCTGCAGAAGAAGAGCCATCTGACCGATCTGATGACCGGCTGTGACCTTGGTATCTGTCCCGCAGGCGAACATACCCTGACCCTGCCCATCGCAGAAAAACGGATCCGGGTGATTCTGGCGGAATTCTGCTGACACATACAGTTTATCACAAAGAAGGTAACAACATGAACACTGCACTGAACAGCGATATCCTCCTTGCCGAACGGAAGGATTTCAAAAAACGGTTCTGGCGGATGCTGATCGTCATTGCGCTCCAGAACGTAATCGTATACGGCGTAAACCTGCTGGACAACATCATGATCGGCGGATACACCGAGCTTGCTCTGCAGGGGGTAGCACTGGTAAACCAGATCCAGTTTCTGCTACAGATGCTCATCGGCGGCGCCAGCGACGGCACCATCGTCCTTGCTTCCCGGTTCTGGGGCGAAAAGAACATCGAAGGCATCAAGAAAACCGCCAAGGTGGCTCTGCGGGTAGCGCTGGCACTGGCGGCTGTCATGTTTGTATTTGTATTTTTCTTCCCCTCTGCGGCGCTGGGCATCCTGACGGACAAGCCTCACGTCATTGCGGAAGGCACGAGATATATGCGGATCGTCTGCTTCTCCTACTTCTTCTTTGCGGGCACACAGGTGTTGCTGGGGATGCTGCGGAGTGTGGAGACCGCATGGGTGGGCTTTATGAACTCTCTGGCCGCCCTGTGCATCAACGGGGTGCTGAACTACATCCTGATCTACGGTCATTTCGGTGCGCCGGAGCTGGGTGCGGCAGGGGCTGCCATTGCCACACTGACCTCCCGGATCGTGGAATTCGTGATTGTGGTAATCTACCTTGCTTTCTTTGACAAAAAGTTGTCTCTGAAAGCCAAAGACCTGCTCTCCTTCCCCATCGACAGGGAAATCTTCCGGAAGTTCATCAAAGCGGGACTGCCCGTCATTCTGTCCGGCGGTTCCTGGGGGATCGCACAGGGAATGCAGACCGCCATTCTGGGACGGCTGACCGATTCGGTCATCTCGGCAAACTCCATCGCCACAACGGTATTCTCCATTATGTCGGTTCTGCTGTACGGTTCTGCTACAGCCACCTCGGTCATGATCGGCAAAACTATCGGTCAGTGGTCGGAGGCAGGCCGGGACGAGGCCTCCCTGCTTTCGGAAATCAAGGTGCGCTCCAGGTGGCTGCAGGCCCGTTTTCTCGTACTGGGTGTCATCACCGGTACTGCTCTGTTTCTGATGAAGGATATCATTATCAATGCCTACAACATCCTGCCGGAAACCCGGGAGCTGGCGCTGCTGTTTATGACGGTGCTTTCCATCACGGTGGTGGGGACTTCCTACCAGATGCCCTGTCTGACCGGAATCGTCAGAGGGGGCGGTGACACCAAGTTTGTGCTGTTCAACGATATCATTTTCATGTGGTGCATCGTACTGCCCTCGGCCTTTCTGGCAGCGTTTGTGCTGGAGCTGCATCCGGTATGGATCTTCTTCTGCCTCAAGAGCGACCAGATTCTCAAGTGCTTTGTAGCCATTTTCAAGGTGAACAGGTACAAGTGGGTAAAGAAATTCTGAGAAAACGGAGGCATACCTTATGCATGAGCAGATTACAGTGCTTCTGGGAAACTATCCCCCCGAAGTGGTTTCTCTGTTTCACACCCTGCGGAAGCTGATCTATGACAGTATTCCGGATACCCCGGAAGAGAAGCTGTGGGCAAAGCTGCCGAGTTACTATGTGGGGGAAGCATTTGTCCGACTGATTCCGTTCAAAGACCACATCAATATAGAGGCATCTGCTGCAGCGGCGTATCAGGATGCGCTGGCCGGGTATAAGTTTACTCCCAAGGGGATGCTGCAGATCTATGTCCGGCAGGCTGTACCGGATGCGGTTCTGACACAGATATTCCGGAAGTCACTGCTCGGGGAATTCTATATATAGTAAAATAGGACTGTCGTTCACACATGGATAGTTTCCCATCCGTGCAGACAGTCCTGTTTTGGTTTTCAGAAGATTCCCAGTATCCGGATACGTCGCTGCTCACCAAGACCGGCTCCCCAGACAAACCCGAAATCTTCCGGGAATTTTTTCCACACCTCTGCAGCAAGAACATCAATATCGTCCAGACTGATCCCTTCCGGCGGAAATTCCATGCTCATCAGGATCGTCCGCAGTTCTTTGCAGATTTCCGGTTCCCAGAACTGTCTGTCCAGATTCCGGCACAATTCTATGACATCCCTTCCGGCAATTTCCAGATACAGCATCGGTTTGTCTCTGTCAAAGTGCATTCTGATATCGGACACAGATATATTTACATACCCCGGCACCTCAAACAGCTCCTGCAGCACCCCACAGCACCTGTCCATATCCTCTCTCCGGCAGGGCAGCGTGAGCCAGCATTCTCCGTCATCCAGAATGATCTGCTGTTTTTCCGTAAGCCGGTGTATCCTGCATGGATTCATCTCCGGGTCACGGTATTGCCGCGCCTCATATACCCGGATCATGTCCCGGCAGTGACTGCAGGCCTCCGACAACTCCGCTTCCTTCCGGCGCAGCATTTCCAGTACCGCAGAATCGTCCGTACACCCAAGACTGTTTTTGATCTCCTCCAGTGTAAATCCGGCCTGCTTCAGTTCCACAATCTGATTGTACCGTTCCGCCTGCTTGTCTGTATAATACCGGTATCCGTTCTCCGGATCCACATACGCCGGCGACAGCACCCCTGCCTGATCGTAAAACCGCAGGGTTTTGGCGGATGTTTTGCACAGCTCGGCAAATTCGTTGATCTTTCGCATGACGCACCTCCGTTCTGACAACAGTATAGCATTACCCTTTAGGGGAAAGTCAACAGGTTTACAAAAATTTTCACAGCAAAAAACACCGTCTGTCGGAGCATGACAAACGGTGCTTCTCTTTTTGGGTTAAATGGTGACCTGTCAGCCGGGGGCTTATGCCATCTGGTTGAACTTCAGGGTCAGTTCGCTCTTCTTGTGAGCAGCGTTGTTCTTGTGCAGGATGTTCTTGGCAACGGCCTGGTCCAGCTTCTTAACAGCAGCCTTGTAAGCGATGCTGGCTTCTTCCTTGTTGCCTGCTTCTACTGCAGCGTTGTACTTCTTCAGTGCGGTGCGCAGCTGGCTCTTGAACATTTTGTTCTGCAGGGTCTTGGTTTCGATTACTTTTACCCGCTTCTTGGCGGACTTGATATTCGGCATTTTTCTTATCTCCCTTTCATTTTTTACGGAATGATGTCCGATCCGGTCCGGCAGCGTCTGAGAGGGTCCGCATACCAGACATTATCATACAAGTATGTATTGTATCACAACTTATCCGGAAAAGCAAGTGTTTTTTATGATTTTAAACCTGAAAAATAAAACAAATTCAAGAGAATTCCACCGTTTTTTTCGGGCATTTTTCCACCCGCCGATTTTTTGTTTCTCCTTGCGGTTTTGCCCCCGGCATGGTATAATATATAGATGAATAAACTGGGGTGTTTATACCCTGTAAAATTCATCCGTAAACTGACAGAAGCCGGAGCCTCCGGCATATGGAGATATATTATGAAATATTTTGTACTCATTCCCGACGGGATGGCCGACAGACCCATTCCCGCCCTCGGAAACAAAACCCCCATGGAAGCAGCCAACAAGCCTGTGATGGATGCTCTCGCCGCTGTGTCCCGCTGCGGGACGGTGCTGAATGTGCCCAAAGGGATGGTGCCGGAAAGCGATACCGCCAACCTGGCCATTCTTTCCTATGATCCCAAAATCTATTCCAAGGGACGCTCTCCTCTGGAAGCCATGAGCCTTGGCCTTTCCATGGATCCCGACGACACTGCCATCCGCTGCAATGTGGTGACCCTGTCCGAGGACACCGATGTTTATGAAGAACGTACCATCATCGACCACTCCTCCGGGGACATCACCACCGAAGAAGCGGCCCAGCTGGTAAAAGCCCTGAACGAAGCCCTGCCTATGGAAGGCAGAGTGCTCCATACCGGCGTCAGCTACCGCCACTGCATGCTCTGGAAGAATGCCGATCCCACCTACAATTTTGAACGTCCCCACGACCATCTGGGACAGGTGATCGGCCCCTTCCTGCCGAAAGCAGAAGACGGCGGCGCAGAATTCCTGGAATTTATGAAAAAGGGCTGCGAAGTACTGGAACACCATCCGGTGAACGAAGCACGCCGGGCAAAGGGACTCCGTCCCGCCAACTCTCCCTGGCTGTGGAGCCCCGGCAGAAAACCCGCTCTGCCAAACTTCACGGAAAAGTGGGGTGTGAACGGTGCGGTGGTCTGTGCGGTTGACCTGATCAAGGGGATCGGTGTCTGCGCAGGCTGCGATATCTACGCCGTGGAAGGCGCCACCGGCAACTATTATACCAACTACGCCGGCAAGGGACAGGCGGCCATCAAAGCTTTTGAAGACGGCCACGATTTTGTCTATGTGCACGTGGAAGCACCGGACGAATGCGGTCATCAGGGCGAAGCGGAGCAGAAGGTTTCCTCCATCGAAAAGATTGACGCAGAAGTACTCGCTCCCGTGCTGGACTATCTGCGTTCCACCGGTGAGGATTTCCGGATCTTTTGTCTGCCCGACCATCCCACGCCCATTGAAATCCGTACCCATTCTCCCGAACCGGTTCCCTTCTTCCTGTACGATTCCGCAGAAGAAAAGACCGGAACCAAGTTCACCGAAACCTGCTGCGAAGCCATGGGTGACTATGTGCCCGTGGGCAGTGAGCTGCTGAGTGATGTGATTAAAAAATAAGAGGAAAAAACCATGCAGGAAAACAAACAGAAAAGCCTCTCCGGCGAAGAGCAGACTCTGCCGCAGCCTTATGTGATGACCGGTTCCAAAAAGGTCTTTGCGGAATTTTTTGAGATTCTGGAAATGCTGGCCTCTGTGACCATCTGTGTCATGCTGTGCTTCGCCTTTGTGGCCCGTCTGAATATTGTAGATGGTCATTCCATGGATCAGACTCTGGCTGACAAGCAGTATCTGGTGGTATCCGATGCTTTCTATACTCCTGCGGCCGGAGACATTGTGGTAATCCATGATGTCACGGCTGCCCCCTATGACAGCCCGATCGTCAAGCGTGTCATCGCTACAGAGGGACAGGAAGTGGTCATTGATTTTACCACCTGGACGCTTACCGTGGATGGTGAAGTTATGGAAGAGCCCTATCGGTTTATTGACCATACCCTGCCGCTGCTGACCGCCAACTATAACGTGGACGAGAACAATGTCTTTACCCTGACCGTACCGGAAGGCGAAATTTTTGTGATGGGCGACAACCGGAACGGTTCCGGTGACAGCAGACAGCGGGCTCTGGGCACCGTAGACGAACGCTGTGTGGTGGGACGGGCTTACTTCCGTCTGTTCCCGCTGGACACCTTCGGTAAGCTCTGGTAAGTTTTCAGAGCACATATCCGGACACACCTGAAATAACAGAGGAGGTTTTTCATGCCTTCACAGACTATACAGTGGTTTCCCGGGCATATGGCGAAAACCCGCCGGCTGATGAAAGAAAATCTGGCGCTGGTGGATATCGTGTTTGAACTGGTGGACGCGCGCATTCCCCAGAGTTCCCGGAACCCCGAAATTGCGCAGCTGACAGAGGGAAAGCCTGTGCTGACCCTGCTGACCAAGGCTTCTCTGGCGGATCCCGCCGTGACAAAAGCCTGGATGCAGCATTATTCCGACCAGAACGACGGAAAATTCACCCTGGCCATCGATTGCGTGACCGGGGAAGGAATGAACCAGATTGAACCCATGGTAAAAAAAGCGCTGGCGGAAAAGCTGAAGCGCTATGCTGACAAAGGGATGCAGGGACGGCGGATCAAGGCCATGATCGTGGGGATCCCCAATGTGGGCAAATCCTCTCTGGTGAACCGGCTTTCCGGCGGCAAAAAAGCCCGGGTGGAAGATCGTCCCGGCGTGACCACCAACAAGCAGTGGGTTGCTACGAAAAACGGCATTGATCTGCTGGATATGCCCGGCGTACTCTGGCCCAAGTTTGACGACCAGCGTACCGGCGAGAATCTGGCCGTAACCGGCGCCATACGTGACGGAATTCTGGACATTGAAACACTGGCCGGCATTCTCTGTGCACGGCTGTATGAAAACGCAACGGATCTGTTCTGTACCCGGTACAAACTGGACAAAACAAAACTGACCGACTGCAAGCCCCACGAACTGCTGGAAGCCGTAGCCCGGAAGAGAGGATTCCTTGTCTCCGGCGGTGAGCTTGATACGGAACGGGCGGCGATTATTGTACTGGACGAATTCCGCGGCGCCAAAATCGGCAGAATTTCGCTGGAAAAGCCTCCTGTGGCAGAGAAAAAGCCGGCTGCTCCGAAGGCTGCGGAAACAACCAAAGAAACAGAAGCTGCAAAAGAACAGGTTGGGGCTGCAGAAAATACAGCGGAGGAAAGTCATGATTGATCCCGCCTTCGACCAGTCCTTCCGGGAAAAAGGGTATCCCCTGCTCTGCGGTGTGGATGAAGCCGGACGGGGACCTCTTGCCGGGCCTGTGGTAGCCGGAGCCTGTATCCTGGATCCTGCGCATCCTATACCCGGACTGGATGACTCCAAAAAGCTGTCGGAGAAAAAAAGAGACCTGCTTTTTGACGAAATCTGTACCCACGCACTCCACTGGGGTATCGGCATGGCTTCTCCGGAAGAAATCGACTCCATCAATATCCTGAATGCGGCTCTGCTTGCCATGCGCCGTGCCATTGAAGCCATGGGAGTGACCCCGGATTATCTCCTGATCGACGGCAATCAGACCAGAGGCTTCACCCTGCCCTGTACGGCAGTGGTACACGGGGACGCCACATCCGCTTCCATTGCGGCGGCATCCATTCTGGCCAAGGTTACAAGAGACCGGATGTGCGCAGATATGGAGCGTGACTATCCCGGCTACGGATTTGCCGGGCATAAGGGATACCCTACCAAAGCCCATAAGCTGGCGGTATACCGTCTGGGTCCCTCTCCCATTCACCGGAAATCCTTCCTCGGGTTTCTGGAAAAGGACAGAGAAAAACTGGCTCTCTGGGATGCCGAAGAAACCGGAGCGAACACATGACGGACAAAATACCCGCCGCCCGGGAAAACACCCGCACCATCGGACGATACGGTGAAGACGCCGCCTGTGCATATTTGGAAGCAAACGGCTACCGGATTGTAGGCCGGAATGTATACGCCGACGGCTGTGAAGCGGATATTCTGGCGGAGAACGAAACCCACTTTGTCTTTGCGGAAGTCAAAACCCGCCGAGAACATCCGGATTCTCCAGACCGGTTCGGCAGGCCTGCCAATGCGGTGACGGAAACCAAGCGTACCCATATGCTGAAAATGGCGAAAGCCTGGCTGAAAGCGCATCCGGAGGTACTGGAGACCCGCTCCCCCCGGCTGGATGTGATTGAAGTATATCTCTCCCCTGCGGCAGATGCATCCGGCGGTTCTGTTCCAGTGCTGGCTGTCCGTCATTTTCCCGATGCGGTGAGAGAGAAGCCCAATTACGCCAGAGCACGGAAGAAATACTGACAACCAACGTAATTTACAATAAGGAAAACATCATGAAAATCTGTGACCTGCACTGCGATACCGCCCTTGAGCTGTACCGGCACGGGTATTCCCTGGCCGATGCACCCTGTTCCGTATCGCTGAACAAGGCTGCCGGTTACGACCGGTATGTACAGCTGATGGCTGTTTTCACCTCCAGCCGTCTGGATGACGAAGAAGGCTGGCAGCAGTTCTTTGCCGTACGGGAAAATCTGCTGAAGGAATGTGAAAAATACGAAGTGCCCCTCTGCCGCACCGGTGCAGAACTGGGCGACACTCTCCGTTTCACTGAGCAGAAAAATGCTTTTCTGCTGACGGTGGAAGACGCAAGAATCCTGGCCGGAAAGATTGAACGGCTGGAAGAACTGCACAGTGCCGGTGTGTCCGTAATCACCCCTCTCTGGGGCGGGATGACCTGCATCGGCGGTTCCCACAACACGGATGCCGGTCTGTCCGATTTCGGCAAGGCCGTAGTGGACGGCTGCTTTGATCTGGGCATCGCCGTAGACCTTTCCCACGCATCCACCCGCTCCGCAGACGATATCTTCGACATTGCGGAAAAGAAAAACGGCAAGGTACTGGCAACCCATTCCAATGCATGGACACTCTGTCATCACACCCGGAACCTGAACGATGACCGGCTCCGCAGACTGGCTGCCCTGAACGGTGTAATCGGCGTGAATCTGTATGTCCGGTTCCTGGCCGAATCTGATGACTGCGGGATGGACGATGTTCTGCGGCATATCGAATATCTGGCATCCGTGGTGGGCGAAGACCGGGTGGCATTCGGTGCCGACTGGGACGGTGCGGACGTACCGGAAGAGCTGGCCGATATCTCCTGCATGACAAAACTGATCCCCGCTCTTGAAGCAAGGGGATATTCCAAAGCCTTCCTTGACGGTCTGTTCTATGAAAACGCCGTCCGCTTCCTGACCCGATAAAACCGACACACCCTTTTCCGGTCTCCGGAGAAGATGATTTTTATAAAATCTTACAGAAAAGAGAAAACCATATGGCTCCCATGAAATACTACAGCACAAGAGACAACGGTGCTTCCCCCGCATATGTTACCGCCGCTGAAGCCATCAAAAAAGGGCTGGCACCGGACGGCGGTCTGTATGTACCTGCCTGTGCACCCAAGCTGACCCACGGCGACATGGAAAAGCTGATTTCCATGACCTATGCCGAAAGAGCTTCCTACATTCTTTCCATGTATCTGGACGACTATGACAAAGACGCTCTGGCTGCCGACTGTGCAACAGCTTACGGCGAAGACCGCTTCCCCGGCGGTGCCGCTCCCATCCACAAAATCGATGAAAACGATTATTCCCTGGAACTGTGGCATGGTCCCACCAGCGCTTTCAAGGATATGGCGCTCCAGATCATGCCCCGGCTTCTGTCCCGTGCCCTGAAGATGACCGGCGAAGAAAAGACCGCGTACATCCTTGTTGCCACCAGCGGCGATACCGGCAAGGCTGCCCTGGAAGGCTACAGAGATGTGGACGGTGTGAAGATGGCTGTATTCTACCCCGATGAAGGGGTCAGCCCCATGCAGAAGCGGCAGATGGCCACCCAGGAAGGCAGCAATGTATACGTAACCGCCGTGGAAGGCAACTTTGACGATGCACAGTCCGGCGTGAAGGCCATTTTCGGCAATGCGGATCTGGCAAAGAAAGCGGAAGAAAACGGATTCTTCTTCTCCAGTGCCAACTCCATCAACTGGGGCCGTCTGGTGCCGCAGATCGTATACTACATCTCCGCTTACTGCGATCTGGTAAAAATCGGCGAGATCTGCAGCGGCGACGAGATTATCGTCTGTGTACCCACCGGCAACTTCGGCAACATTTTCGCCGCCTATCTGGCAAAGGAAATGGGTCTGCCCATCGGACGGCTGATCTGCGCGTCCAACGCCAACAATGTCCTGACCGACTTTATCAATACCGGTGTATATGACAGAACCAGAACTTTCCACAAGACCATGTCCCCGTCCATGGACATTCTGATTTCTTCCAATCTGGAACGGCTGCTGCACTGGCTGGGTGCCCCCACGGCCGAGCTGATGGCAGCGCTGAACAAAGACGGCAAGTATACCGCTCCTGCCGATGTGATGGAAAAGCTGCGCGCCGTATTCTCCGGCTACTGGCTGGGGGAAGACGAAACTGCCGCTGTGATCCGTGATACCTTTGAAAATGACAGGTATCTGGTAGATACCCACACCGCCGTAGGTCTTGGCTGTCTGCGGCAGTACCGGGCGGAATCCGGCGACACCCGCAAGGCTGTTCTGGCCTCCACCGCAAGCCCTTACAAGTTTGCGGCAGATGTATGTGCATCTCTGGGCATCCATGCCGATGACAGCGATATCGCCGGTCTGCTGAACGCTCTTTCCGCCGCTACCGGCACCGAAATTCCCGCACCGCTGGCATCCGTGCTGACCAAGGAAATCCGTTTCCGTGACGTGGTCAAGCCTGCGGATATGCCGAAAGTACCTTTTGAACACTGATGTCGGTTTTTTCCATCGCTGATCTGCACCTATCCGGCTCTGTTCCCAAATCCATGGAGGTTTTCGGACGGCGCTGGACCGGGTATACCGAAAAAATTGAAAAGCGCTGGCGTGCTGTAGTGACGGAAAATGACACGGTGATCGTGCCCGGGGATGTTTCCTGGGCTATGACCCTGGCGGAAGCGGAGGCGGATTTCCGGTTTCTCGCCTCCCTGCCCGGTCGAAAGCTGCTGGGTAAAGGGAACCACGATTTCTGGTGGACCACCTTGACGAAAATGCACCGGCATCTGGATACACTCGGAATTTCCGGCATCGACTTTCTTTACAACAATGCCTACCGGGTGGAAAACGTAATTGTCTGCGGTACCCGGGGCTGGTTCGTGGAAGAAGGCAGGCAGATCTCCGTCAGTCCCGTTGACTACGGTAAGCTGGTAGCAAGAGAAGCCATCCGGCTGGAGCTGTGCATCACGGAAGCCGAAAAGCTGCGGACAGCCGATGAAGAGATTCTGGTATATCTGCACTTCCCGCCGGTATTCGGTTCCTTTGTGTGCCGGGAATTTGTGGATGTGCTGCTGGCCCACAGGATCCGCCGCTGCTTCTACGGCCACATTCACGGCAGCTATCTGCTGGATCCGGTGACGGAATTTGAGGGGATCCGCTTCACCATCATCTCCGCTGACTATCTGGATTTCACCCCGCTTTTCACCCCTCAGAAAGCATAACAAAGCGCCTTACGGTCAGATTCCGGTTATTTCACCAGAAACATTTACATTTTTTTCAAATACTTTTCGCTTTTCTGCATTGACATCCGGAGCAAAAAATTGTACAATGTAAAAAGCTATGTAAAACTGTATCTATTTCAATTTGGAGGAACAAAAACCATGAGCCTGAAGAATACTGAAAACATTGCTGTCAATCAATATAAAATCACCTTTGATGTAGACCACGATACCTTTGAAAAGGCCATCAACAAGGTGTACAAGAAGTCCGTACAGAACATCACCATCCCCGGTTTCCGCAAGGGTAAGGCCCCCCGCGCTATCGTGGAAAAGATGTACGGCAAGGAAGTTTTCTATGAAGATGCCATCAACGAAGTGATTCCCGCTGCATACACCGAAGCTGTTGCTGATTTTGAAAAGGTAATCGTTTCCCAGCCCGAATTCGACGTGGAATCCATCGATGAAAACGGCGTAGTTCTGACCGCCACCTTCTACACCAAGCCCGAAGCTGAAATCGCTGACTACCTGGGTCTGGAAGTTACCCGCACCGTTAAGGAAGCAGACGACAAAGAAGTTACAGAAGAACTGGGTCGTGTACAGGCCCGTAACTCCCGCATGATCGAAATCACCGACCGTGCTGCTGCTATGGAAGATGTTGCCAACATCGACTTCGAAGGCACCGTTGACGGTGTTGCTTTTGCAGGCGGCAAGGCAGAAGGCCACGAACTGAAGCTGGGTTCCGGTCAGTTCATTCCCGGTTTCGAAGATCAGATCGTAGGCAAGAACATCGGTGAAGAATTCGATGTAACCGTTACCTTCCCCGAAGATTACCACGCTGAAGAACTGAAGGGCAAGGAAGCTGTATTCCACTGCAAACTGAACGGTCTGAAGTTCAACGAAATGCCCGTTCTGGACGACGATTTCGCCAAGGATGTATCCGAATTCGATACTCTGGATGAATACAAGGCTGACATCAAGGCAAAACTGCAGGAAAGCCACAACAGACAGGCTGACGCACAGGTAGAAGAACAGATCATCAAGGCACTGGGTGAAAAGCTGGTTGCTGAAATTCCTGAAGCCATGTTCGAAAACGAAACCGAAAACTTCGTTCGCGACTATGACAACAGACTGCGTATGCAGGGTCTGGACCTGGCTACCTACTTCAAGTACACCGGCATGGATCTGGACACTCTGCGCCAGAATATGCGTCCCGATGCTGAACGTCAGGTAAAGACCAGACTGGCTCTGGAAACCATCGCAAAGCTGGAAGGCATCGTAGCTTCTGAAGAAGAAATCGAAGAAGAATATGCCCGTCTGGCCGAAGCTTACAAGATGGAAGTAGAAAAGATCAAGGAAGCTGTAGCCGCTGACGCTATCGCTGAAGATCTGAAGGTGAAGAAGGCCATCGACCTGGTAAAGGAAAAGGCTGTTATTACCGAAACTGCTGCTGACGCTGAATAATTTAATCTGCGCTTTCATACAATGCCGCTGTCTGTGGTTCTCCCCCGGGCGGCGGTATTGGTGATTTTACGGGAATATTTCCGGATTTCCCGTTTTCAAGTCAATCCCCACCACGGTTTTTCCCTGAAAAGAGAGAGCCGAATGCCATTTTTGTTTTTAAGGAGGTAAATTATGGCACTTGTACCTACCGTTATTGAAAAAACCAGCCACGGCGAACGGGCTTATGATATTTACTCCCGTCTGCTGAACAACCGTATCATTTTTCTGTCTGATGAAGTGAATGACGTCACAGCCTCCCTGGTTATCGCACAGATGCTCTTTCTGGAAGCAGAAGATCCCGATAAGGACATCTCTCTGTACATCAACAGTCCCGGCGGTTCCGTTTCCGCAGGGCTTGCCATTTACGACACCATGAATTTCATCAAGTGCGATGTCAGCACCATCTGCATGGGCATGGCCGCCAGCATGGGCGCATTCCTGCTGTCTGCCGGCGCCAAGGGGAAGAGACTGGCTCTGCCCAACAGTGAAATCATGATCCATCAGCCTCTGGGCGGTGCACAGGGTCAGGCAACCGATATCAAGATCCATGCAGAACATATTCTGCGTACCCGCGACAGACTGAACACCATTCTGGCAGCCAACACCGGCAAATCGCTGGAAGAAATCGCCAGAGATACCGAACGGGACAACTTCATGACCGCGGAAGCCGCCCGCGAATACGGTCTCATTGACAAAGTAATCGCACACCGTCCGTAAGGAAAAGCTTTCCCGTAACGACATTTTTACCCGAAAGGTAACAACAGACATGGCTCAGAATACACAAGGGGGCAGAGGCCGGATCAAAATCGATCCCACCTGTTCCTTCTGCGGCCGGGGAGAAGACGATGTTGAGTTTCTGATCCCCTCCGCCACAGGCCTGTACATCTGCGACAAGTGTATAGAAGCCTGCAACGATATCATTTTCGACCACATGGAAAACGAGGAAGCGCCGAAGGGTCTTACCGGCGAACATCTGCCTACGCCCAGAGAAATGAAGGCTGCGCTGGATGAATACGTCATCGGCCAGGATGCCGCCAAGACAGCCCTTTCCGTGGCCGTTTACAACCACTACAAGAGACTGCTGTACAACGATAAGCGTGCCAAGCTGAAGAATGCTGCCCGCCGTGGTAAGGCAGTGGAAGAACCGCTGGAAGACGATGTGGACATCCAGAAGAGCAACGTGCTCCTGATCGGGCCTACCGGTGTGGGGAAAACCTTCCTGGCACAGACCCTTGCCAAGACGCTGGAAGTACCCTTTGCCATTGCCGATGCCACCACCCTGACCGAAGCAGGCTATGTAGGTGAAGACGTGGAAAACATCCTGCTGCGGCTGATTCAGGCAGCGGATTATGACATTGAGCTGGCCGAACGGGGCATCATCTATATCGATGAGCTGGACAAAATTTCCCGCCGGAGCGAAAACCGCTCCATCACCCGCGACGTATCCGGGGAAGGCGTACAGCAGGCGCTGCTGAAGATTCTGGAAGGCACTGTAGCCAATGTTCCTCCTCAGGGCGGCAGAAAGCATCCCAACCAGGAATTCATCCAGATCAACACGGAAAATATCCTGTTCATCTGCGGCGGTGCTTTTGACACGCTGGATCAGCTGATCGAACAGCGGAAAGGTCAGGGCGGTCTCGGTTTCACAGGGGAAATCAAAAACAAGGAAGAAAAGCAGAAGACTGCCATCTTCAAGGAAGTGACCGCTCACGATATCGTGAAGTTCGGTCTGATTCCGGAACTGGTAGGCCGTCTGCCGGTGATCGTCGGACTGGAAAACCTGGACTGCGACGCACTGGTACGGATCCTCAAGGAACCTAAGAACGCCATCACCAAGCAGTACAAAAAGCTGTTCTCCATGGACGATGTGGAACTGGACTTCACGGAAGACGCCCTGCACGCCGTAGCGGAACTGGCTATTGAACGGAACACCGGTGCCCGTGGTCTTCGCTCCATTCTGGAAGAAGTAATGACGGACATCATGTTTGAAATTCCCTCCCGGGACGACATCGCCGCTGTGACCATCACCCGCGATGCCATCGTAAACAAAGCAGCCCCCGAGCTGACGCTGAAAAACGCATAACAACAGAAATACCGTCCCATCATCCGGTTTCACGCCGGGACAGGACGGTTTTCTTGTCGTTTTTTAAGCAAATTCTCATTTGTATACCCATGCAAACCCCGGCGGAATATGTTATACTGATAGCAACATAAATCTGTCATCCAAGGAGGACATATCATGAAAGAACTGATCAAAGCCATTGACGAACTGCCGCTGCTTATCAAGGTGATTCTGGCTATTCCCGCACTGGACATCGTCTGGGGTATCTACCGTATCTGCCGCAGTGTGGATAAGAGCAATGTTGTGGGTATCGTGATTTCCATTATCCTGCTGTTCGTTCCGTTCATGTGGATCATCGACATCGTGATGATTCTGCTGAAGGGCACCGTATGGAGCATGGACTGAATCCGAAATGTATAAAGCCGTTCCGTGAATCGGGGCGGTTTTTTACTGTCAAAAAAGGTGCCCGGTCATCTGACTGAGCACCTTCTTTGTTATTTCTTACGTCTTATCTCTTACTTCTTACCTGTCCTCACAGTTCCTTCACGCCGAAGTAGTCCATCAGGAACTGGCACAGACGGCCCGCACCGGATGCGTTGGGCTGCCACGGCGTAAACCAGGGGTCTACGGAGCAGTACCGTTCGGAGGTGATGTATTCGGGCGTTACGTGATACTTCAGGATGCCTTCCGCATACTTGGCGGCCTTGTCCAGCTCGCCTCTCTTCATCCATGCTTCGATCCACAGAATTTCGGAAACGCAGGTGTAGTATACGTTGCCGTACAGACCGTCCGCACCGCAGGCGTCGTTGGTCATACGTCCGGACACACCGTGTTCGTCGTCCAGGAAGCCGATTTCCCGGAAGAAGGTTTCCATCTGTTCGTAGATTTCGGAGCAGGGATCCATGATGCCCAGCTTGATCAGGTAAGGACAGCCGTCGGTATAGAAGCAGTGGCTGTAGCTGTCTTCGAATTCTACGCCCAGGATGTGGGGCATATTATAGGAACGTTCCCCATGGTGTTCTTCGGCAAACTTGTTCAGTACATCCAGCAGTACCTGATTGTATTCTCTCCACACACCGCGTACATATTCCGCTTCGGGTGCACCGAACTGTTCGTAGCATTCAGCCATTACACGGATACCATATGCGTTTACAGCGTCGGTGTAAGTCCAGTGCTGACCCACTTCGCCCCAGTCGCTTGCCACGCCGGAAGTGAACAGACCTTTTACTTCGCCTTCCGCACTTCTTGCAGGATCCCGGCGGTACTGGATATATTCCAGAGCCAGGTTCATCCAGGGACGGAATTCTTCAAACAGGGCGGGATCATTCCGAACCTTCAGGTTGCTGGCGGTAGCCCACAGAGCGGAACCGTTGGTGTTGTCCCAGTGTACAAAGGGATTGGCCAGCTTACCCTTTTCTTCCCCTTCGGTCAGCTGCCAGCAGGTGTACCACATACGGCAGGCGTCGGTTACGTATTCTTCCAGACCGATCTGGTCAAGGACGGTGGAGAAATGGGCAACTTCCCATACCCACTGGAACCGGCCTACGTCACCCTGACGGGCGTAGATCATGTCGGGATGCTTGCCTTCGTAATGCTGGAACATCTGCATCATCTGGGTTACGTTCTGACGGAACATATCTTCATATGCTTCTTCGGCAGGCAGCTTGGTAACCTTCTTCTGCAGGTTTTCCCACCACTGAACGGTGTTTGCCAATGCGTCATCATAGGAGGGTGCTTCGCAAACGGCACCGCGGCGCATAACAAAGCGGACAACGGCGCTTTCTCCGGGCTGGAGGCTGTAGTCCATGCGGTAGTAGTCGTGTGCCTTGAAGCGGTGGAGCTGTTCCTTGCGGGAGATCCACTGGGGTGCGCAGTTTTCGGTTTCCAGAATCTGCATCCAGCCGTAGCCGTCCTTGGCCGCAGCAATCAGGCTGCCTTCTGCCACAGGGGCAAAGGGATTGTGCCAGCAGAGATACCACTGACCCACGTTGGGGTTATAGGGTTCGTAGCCGGTATCGTGCAGGCCGGTGATATAGTGATCCTGTGCGGCATACCGGGGCAGCAGACCCATGGTACCCTTTACAGGATAGTTGGTGGTGTTGGTGACAGCCAGTTCACAATAGGTGAAAGGCGTCTGGTCGGTGCTGGAGAAAGCGGTCATGGCGATTTCGCATTCGTTTTCGGGATCCAGGTTGTACATGGTGTATACCGGAATACCGCCTTCGGGCTTTTCCCAGATGGTCTGTTCCATGTCAGCTTCGGTAGGTTCGGTACCGAACAGGGTATGTACGCCGAAACCGGCCTGGTTATAGTGCCAGCCCTTGTCGATCAGGTCCAGATCCGTGATCTTCATATCGGGATACACGGTTACCAGACGGCCGGAACCGTAGGGATGGAGATATACACGGGAAGTTTTCGGAGCTTCCCAGGTAGGAATCTGTTTCATGGGGATACCTCACTTTACTGATTTGATCCTACACAGTATATCATAACTGCCTGAAAATAGCAACAGGAAATCCGGGATTCGGCGGCGGAATTTGTTTTTTCCCGGAGACAGCCCTTGTCAAAACCGGTCGGATATGGTATAATGTGCCATATATACGGCATGACCGCAGCGAGGTACCCATTATGTATGATTTTTTCTTCGGCGGCGAACTGAGCGTTGCCACCGTTCTGTTCCGCTTTTTTATAGCTTTCCTGCTCAGCGGGATCATCGGTTTTGAGCGAAGCCGTCACGGCCGTCCCGCAGGGCTGAGAACCCACATCATCGTCTGTCTCGGCTCTACCATGACCGCCCTGATCGGACAGTACACCTGTATGGTGCTGGGCTTTTCCTCCGATCCCATGCGGGTCAGTGCACAGGTTATCTCCGGCATCGGTTTTATCGGTGCGGGTACCATTCTGATCCGGGGCCGGGGCCATGTGACCGGGCTGACCACTGCCGCCGGGCTCTGGACTACCGCCTGTATCGGGATTGCCACGGGGCTGGGATTCTATTCCGGTGCGGTGATCTGTGCCGTGATCTTCTTCCTTGCGGCCGGTGCGCTGACCAGAATCGAAACCATCGGCAAGAACGGCAAGAATATCATCAGAGTCTATCTGGAATGTGACGATGCCGCCGCTACCAATGCGGTGCTGGACATTCTCACAGGAGATGAATATGGGTTGTACGGTGTGGAAATCACACAGCCGCGGACCGGGATCTCCAATCACCTGGGTATCGAGGCCATCATGCCCATCCCCAACAAAGGTGACAACAAGAAAGATCTGGTGAACAGCCTGGCACGGGTGGAGCATATTCTCTTCGCCGTGGAAACAGTGTAAAAACAGAAACAATACTCTTCTTATCCATATAAAAAACAGGAGGTTTATCATGCGTATTGTATTTTTCGGCTCCAGCCATGGCGTACCGGAGGCAAACAGACGGTGCTCTTCCGCACTGATCGAAGTCGGCGAAAACCGGTATTTCATCGACATGGGTACCCAGTCCATTGAACAGCTGATCACCAGACGGATGCCCATCGATTCTGTCAAGGGGATTTTCTTTACCCATATGCACGGCGACCACACCAACGGTCTGATTTCCTTTGTGGATCTGTGCTCCTGGTACTTCAAAACGCCGGATCCCGCCATTTTCCTGCCGGAACCGGTGGATGATGCTGTTGCCGCTATGACCGCATGGCTGAAATGCAACGGTACAAATATGCGTCCCTTCCGGTTTGCGCCGGTAAAGGAAGGTCTGCTGTATGAAGATGGGGCCATCCGTGTGACCGCATTCCGTACCAAACACAACCAGATGTCCCATGCGTATCTGGTAGAAGCGGAGGGCAAAAGAGTGCTCTTCTCCGGTGACCTGTGCCACAAGGGTCCGGAAGAGGATTTCCCGGTTTCCGTATTTGAAAAGCCTCTGGATCTGGCTATCTGCGAAGTTGCCCACTTCCCGGCCACCAAGTATCTGCCTCTGTTCGAAAACCAGCCCAATCTGAAAAAACTCTGCTTCAACCACTACTCTCACACCTTCCAGGCCACCATTTACGATGTGATCAAGGCGCTGGACATTCCGGTGTTTATGGCATCCGACGGGACGGAGATTGCGCTGTAAAAATATTCACCCATACAAAAAGCACGGCATAAAAACCGTGCTTTTTTGTCATTCAGATCCCCATCTCATGCAGCTTTTCCCAGAGGAGATCCGCATAGTTGAGATGCCCCAGCGCCCCTACCACCATCGCGCAGTTTTCCGGTGCTCCCGCTGCCGTATAGATCTGCCGGGTCCGGGCATAGGTTTCTCTTACACCGTCAATGGGGAAGATATCGTCCTTTTCGCCTGCCGCCACTACCAGCTTCCGGGGGGCTATCAGACAGGCAAGGTCGCCCATCTCAAAATACTTCCGGATGCCGGGAATGTGGTTGCACAGACAGTGGGGCATGGCGGCAATGGAAGCTTCGTAGGTACACACGGAACAGCAGGGTGCTGCCGCCGCGATCCGTTCATCCATGCAGGCCAGATAATAGGTGGCCGTTCCGCCGCCGGAATTGCCGGTGCAGACGATGTTTTCCCTCTCCACCTCCGGGAAGGTGTCCAGAACCGCATCCAGAATCCGCATAACGTCCCAGACCCGCTCACCGATGGTGGTTCTGCCCATGAGCATAGCGATCTTGGCCGCTTCCGTACAGCTGGTGCCGTAGCCCTCCAGACTGGCTTCCCCGAAGCTGCGTGCCTCCACGATCAGGGCACACCGGCCTTCTCTGACTGCTCTCGGCCCCATGGCACGGTGATGCCAGCTTTCCAGCGCGGCTCTGTCCATGTCATTCTTCGGTTTTCCCGCCGCTACCTGCATACCGCCGCCGTGTCCGCTGAGACAGATCGTCAGGGGAGCGCTTTTCACGCCTGCGGGAATATACAGCCAGCAGGGCACGATATACCCCGGTTCCGTCTGCACAGTAAACCGGATCTCTGTACGGTCTTCTGCCCTCTCTCTGGATTCCACCGTCAGGCAGGGATCACAGGTTTCCAGCGGCAGACCAAGCAGTTCCGTCAGCTTTTCCCGTACCTGCAGACGCCATTTTTCATAGGGTATGTTCCGGTCATACCCCAGAAGAGGGGCGTTTTTCTGCAGATTTTTATATTCGTATTCATGGGTATTTTTTGTCATCATATTCCTCCGGGACAGAAAACCGGCAGAGGAGTTCTGTTGGAGTTCCCTGCCGGTTTTGGTATTCAGAATCAGCTGTTTTCTTCGATCTTCTGATAGCTTTCGATGATGGCTTTCAGCTGTGTTTCGGCGGACTTGAGCTGCTTTGCATAATAGGAAGCATAGTCCTTGGACTTCTGGCTCATCAGGTTGGTCAGTGTCCACTGCATACCCTTCCAGTTGTCGTACATATACCCGAATGTGTATACACGGCCGTCCAGAATCAGGTCCAGCATACGGGAGGAAGCTTCGTCACGGGCATACTTGGACTGCAGTACGATTTCGTATACGGCCGGAACCACCAGCTGATTGCTTTCATATGCCAGTGCTTCCATCACCAGACCGGCATTTTCCGGGTTCTGCAGGGTCTTCGGCAGGATCATCAGAGGAGCGTGACCGTCCACGTGTGTATAGTAAGCTTCCTGCGCCTGGTCATACTTGGGGAAGGGGATGATGCCGAACTGGCCTTCCATATCCCGCAGTTCGTCGATTACGTAGATACGCAGGGCGGCGAACAGCGAATGGCCTTCCTTGAAGAAGGTGGCAACTGCCAGGTCATGGCTGGGCTGTCCCATTTCCTTGACGATGGCATCAGAACAGTACATAGTCGCACCGCTTTCGAAGTACAGACCGTAAATCTTTTCGGTGATGCTCATCATCTTGTCGGACTGGGGCAGGATATAGGGATCGTCATTTTCATCTCTTACAATGTACTTCATATCAAAAGCAAACGCCCAGTTCAGCGTAGCGCTGTTGAAATGGGTAACATAGCCGTACTGGTCGTTGAAATCCTGTTTGCCGTCCCCGTTTACATCCACTTTCACCTGCTGGCAGAGGGTGTTGAAGGTATCAAAGTCCCATGCGCCTTCTTCCACTGTGTCATACAGATCGGCAATACCGTTGTCTGCGGCCATGTCCCGGTTGTACAGCATGGCCCATGTGTAGTCAATGGCACTGATACAGTAGTCGGACACAGCCAGGAACAGCATATTGTTGAAGTCCAGCTCCTCTGCAATGACAGAGTTCCACCAGGGCTTTTCAAAATCCACATAGGGCACATCATTCCAGTTGTAGGCAACACCGCTGATGGCAGTGGAACCGGCGTGTACGGTGTGCATCAGGGCAACGTCATAGGCATCTTCTCCGGCCATTACGTTCCGGGAGAATTCATCCATCATGGTGGACTCCGGTGCTTCCGTCACTTCCACAGCAGACAGCTTCACGTTGTACTTTTCTTCCACGTTCAGATTCCGCTGGTATACGGCATCGTTCACCACTTCCCCGGTCAGTTCCAGGGCGTAAACTTCCTTGATGTGATGGTCGGTGTCGCGGGTATATACGCGGAAATTGTAGCCGCCCAGATCCTTGTCGGGGATATCCGGCTTCAGAGCGGTATCGGCGGCATCGGTCTGTACCGTGGTGTCAGCGGCAGTATCGGCTGTGGTTTCCGCCGCGCTGTCACCGCAGGCAGTCATTCCGGCCAGCAGGGAAACAAGCAGAAGAAGGGAGATGATCTTTTTCATGTGGGTTTCCTCTCTGTATAAAAAATTCGCAGTTGGGTTCATATGTTCCCATTATACTGTTTTTGTGCCGCTCTGTCAAGCGAAATGCCGGATTTTTGGAATTTTCAGTGCTTTTTCTTACACACACTTGACAAATCGGTGGCGGATGTGTTAAAGTACATACAAAGAAATCTATCTTTCACGGAGGGAATATTATGAAGCCTTTACGTACAGGTATGGCCTATCACGGCAACCGGATGCTCCACCACGCCGAAGCCGATTTCCGGGATATGGCGGCACACAACATGAATCTGGTGGTACATATGCTGTCCCACACCGACTGGGACCGGCATAAGAATGTCATAAAAAATATGGTTGA
>SVSN01000131.1 GCA_015064285.1 Oscillospiraceae bacterium
ACAATTTCCGGCGTAGAAAGGCAAAGCTGAAGGGCCTGCCGCCTGCTATTTACAGACAACAAGCCCTTTCGGTAGCTTGAACAGTTTTTGTTCTATATTTTTGTCTAACTTTTTGGGGTCAATTCATCTTCCCACTGTAAGCCTTTTCTTTATATTTTGCACTTACAAAATGTACTTCTTATCTCTTACTTCTTACCTGACCTCAGCCATTGTGTGCTTCCACGATCTTGGTGAATGCTTCTACCAGTTCGTCCAGCTTCTGCTGACCGGCCTTTTCGGCGGAGGCGTAACCGGAAGCGAAGTCAACCTTCTTGGAGCCCAGAGGCGTCAGGAAGCAGTTGGCCAGCAGCATGCCGCCCAGAATGTTGTTGTATGCCAGTGCGAAGGGAGAGGTGATGGAGTCGTGGATCAGGTCGATCATGGCAGCGTCTTCGGAGCCGTTTACGTACTTGATCTTCAGCGCTTCTTCATAGTATGCGGGGATGATGGTCCTGCCGGCTTCTCTTGCCATCACTTCCAGAACGGTGGAAACGAAATCCATCTGATCCAGAGGTGTGGTAACGACGATGGCGCCTACTTCGGAGGTGTCATGCAGAGAAGATACGTAGTTTTCCTGAATGTCGTCCAGCTTGGGGTAGCATGCCAGACCTACACCGAATTCGATATCACGCATTCTTTCCAGGTCGCACAGACGCAGGTAGCCCACGAATACGGTCTGCTGTGCTGCGAACATGGTCAGCAGGCCTTCGTCGGAACGGTCGCCTACCTTGATGTCGGGCAGCACGGCGTCACGCCAGTACAGCTCGTTCAGCTTTTCCAGAATCTTTACAGAGCGTTCGTTGTTGAAGCAATAGGAAATCTTGCCGGCGGTTTCTTCCACGAACTGTACATCAAAGCCCATCAGCACGGGAATCATGGGGCCCCACGCACCGATTATCGCATAACCGTACTGGTCAGCGCCTTCGGTCATGGCACCGTCACCGTCCAGGTCCACAGCCACTTCTTCGGTCACGCGGATCATTTCGTCCACGGTCCAGTCGCCGGCCAGGATGATGTCCTGTACGTAGTTTTCGTCGGAATAGTTGTTCAGGATGATGTCCTTGTTGTAATACAGAACGTGTGCGGATGCCAGAGAGTCAGCGAACACGTCACCCATCATCATGTAGGCAGCGCCGTCCACCACTTCCAGGTCGCGGATGGCTTCGCCGTACCAGTAGGGCTTTTCAAATTCCATGATCTGGTTGTCGGAAACGGAATGGAAGTAACCCAGGTGCGCAATACGGCCCAGGTTGATCAGGTCGTTGATAACCACTTCAAAACCGCAGTCACCGGACAGAACCAGCTTTTCGATTTCGGTGTGGCCGTTTTCCCATGTCCATTCGGAGGGAATGAAGTTCAGATTCACGTTCAGCAGTTCTTCCACGTCGGCATTCCGCTGGTATACGGCGTCGTTTACGATTTCACCGTTCAGTTCCCCGGAACCGGCAATCAGCTTATGGGCGTTGGTGGAGTCATACTCGTCGATAGAGGAGGAAATGCGCAGTTCCGCACCGCCGAAGTCAGTCCCCGCAAAGGGATCGGGTTCTTCGGTTTCCACGGCTTCGGTGTCTGCGGCAGAAGTATCCACAGTGGTGTCAACTTCTTCGGTAGAGCCGCAGGATGCAAACGCGGGCACACACATCAGCAGTGCCAGCAGCAGGGAAAGCAGTCTTGTGTGTTTCATGGTTATTCTCCTAAAAAACGATTTTTTAGCTGCATTTTCCGTTCAAAATGCATACTTTAACACCTCCAATTATACCCTTATATCACAGAAATGTCAAGTGAATTCCCGCATTATTAAACAGATAAATATAATTACCCATCACCGAACTCATCATTCTATACAATTTTTACTCCGTTTATGTGTGGATTCTGCTCATTCCCCGGCTTCCGCAACAAAAAATCCCGCAGACACCGCCGCAGGATTCTTCGGATATGCGTTATATAATTCTTAAGTAACCACTGATTAACTAAATCATGCAATCAAAAACCGGCTACGGCGACTGGGTGCGGTGCCCAGGAGCTCGCTCTACTATTTCTTGTGCCTTGTATATACATTATTGAGTGGCACATGGAATTGCAGACACTGTATCCTGCAAATATTCTTATTTAAAGTTCTTTGCCAGGCTTTCTTTCAAGAAAGCCGCGTTTCCCCTTTACAAAAAGTTTAGTTAATCATCATTGACTTAATTCATAATGCAGACTCACTTGCCCACACAGAACCGCTGGAAAATGGCGTCCACGATTTCACCGTTCACCAGCCGTCCGTCGGTTTCGTCCAGAGCTGCCAGAGCCGATTCCACCACGGTGCACACGGCATCGATTTCGTCCCCCCAGGCAAGGGCTGCGGCGGCTTCCGCCAGATACATTTCCGCCCGGGACAGGGCTGCGTGCTGGCGAACGTCCCAGATCACCGCATCTCTGCCCATCACCAGCCGGTCGCTGCCCCACAGCTTCGCCACTTCCGCCGCCAGATCTGCCATACCCTCTCCCGTCGTGCAGGATACCGGCACAAGTACATCGTGGCAGGCACGGATGGCTTCCAGATCCGTCTCCGGCAGCTTCGCCCCGGTGTCCGCCTTGTTCAGCACCGCAATTCTGGGGCAGTCGGGGTAAGCGGCCATCATCTCCCGCTCATCCGCCCCGATGCCGGCTTCCGGATCAAATACGGCAAAAACCAGATCCGCATCCCGGATTTCCGCTTCCGCACGGTTCACGCCCATTTTTTCCACCACATCCGCCGTTTCTCTGAGCCCCGCCGTATCGGCCAGCCGCAGGGTCACGCCGCCGAAGGAAACGGTCTGCCGCAGGATATCCCGGGTGGTACCGGCGATCCGGGTGACAATGGCACTTTCTTCCCCGGTTAGCCGGTTGAACAGGGAGCTTTTGCCCGCGTTGGGCCTGCCGCAGATGACGGTTTTCACCCCATCCGCTACGGCACGGCCGGTTTTGTAGGTGGCAAGCAGCGCCCGCACATCGGCAAGCACTCTGTCCACCACGGCGGCAATTTCTCTCTCCCCTTCGTCGCCCACATCCTCTTCGGGATAGTCAATGGCGGCGTACAGGGCGGTCATCACATCAAACAGAGGCTCTCTGATGGTGCGGATCTTTTCGGAAACCACGCCGCGCACCGCCCCGGAGGACAGCTTCATCCGTTCTTCCGTGTCCGCATCGATCAGACGTCCCACCGCTTCCGCTTCCGTCAGGGAAAGCTTGCCCGCCAGGAAGGAACGCTTGGTGAACTCTCCCGCCTGGGCCATCTC
>SVSN01000045.1 GCA_015064285.1 Oscillospiraceae bacterium
TCCGCTGCGCTGATTGTGGATGGTCAATGAGCTTCGGCACAAACAAGCAGAACAGTAAACCGTACAGCTATTTCAACTGTACCTCTTACAGACAGCTTGGCAAGGTCAGCGGTGTTTGCTCCGCACACTATATCCGCTATGACTACCTCTATACCTATGTTTTATCCAGAATACAGGATTTGTCGAGACAGGCGCAAGTGGATGAAAAGGAGCTTCTGCGTCGGATACTGAAAGCCAGCGAACATGAGCTTGCCGCCAATGCCAGAAGGCAGAGCGCAGAGCTGACAAGAGCCGAGAAGCGCAGAACAGAGGTTGACCGCAAGTTTGCGAAGCTGTATGAGGACTGGTCGGACGGGCGTATCACGGAGTATAACTTCAACATGATGTCTCAGAAATATCAGACCGAGCAGCAGGAGCTTGTCGAGAAGATTGAAAGGTTGTCTGCCGAGCTTGAATCTGAAAAGCAAACAACTGTCGATGCGGAAACTTGGATTTCTCTTATCAAGCAATACGCTAACCCCACCGAACTGACAGCGGAGCTTCTGAATACGCTGATTGAAAAGATCGTTGTTCACGAAGCAACCACCGTGGACGGTATGCGTGAGCAGAACATTGACATCTACTACCGCTTTATCGGCAAAATTGAGTAAAAACAAGGATATGAGTGCCTATGCAAGTAGGCGTAGGCACTCATACATAATCAATATCTTTATGTACGGGAAACCGGTCTGGCCTGTCCGGATCTGGGGCTGATTATCCCGCTGACAAGGATTCTGCACGTAACGGCGGATGAACTGCTGGGAGCGGAACAGGAGATTCCGGATGCGGACTATCTTCGGTTTGAAACGGCATGGCAGAAATATTGTGAACACTGGATTCAGCCGGGAGACTATATTCTGGCATGTGCCGCTGTGATGGAATACCCGGATGACTGCCGCTTCATAGAATGGCTGGCAAGTGCGGAATATCAGCTTGCTTTTGAGGAGAACCGAAGTGGGAACGGAAATGCGGAGTTTCTGAATGAACAGATTGATAATGCTCTGCGGCGATATGATACGGTGATTGAAAACAGTGGCTGCTATGCGCTGGTCTGTAAGGCGGCCGCCGGGAAGGTGATTGCACTTCGTTTCTGTGAACGGCTGGCGGAAGCGGAATGGAGTGCCGAATTTGAATATCCTGACCCGCACATCCACACAACAGCACAGATACTTGCCATGCATCCTGCCGGAAAAGAACTGCTTTCCATGCTGGAAGCTGAGCAGTCCGACAGATACTCCCAATAAACACCAAAAACGACCTGCCCTCCGAGGAATACCGGATCCGGTACCCTGCAGAGCCGCAGGCCGCTTTTATTTCTGACTTCTTATCTCTTACTTCTTACCTGTCATTTACTTACCGCAAACATATCGCACTTGGGCGCTGTATACCCATGCGTGCGGTTCTGCAGCATTTCCATCCGCACCTCTCCTGGGATGGCGTGGTACAGGGAAGTAATCCCGGAGGGCGGGCATACATAGTCACCCAGTCCTGCGGAGATTGTCACCGGGCAGGTCACTCTGGCACCGGCTGTTACCGTATCGAAGTAGTCCAGACCGTGAGCCGCTTCCGGGAGCCAGCCGTCCAGTCTGCCGCCTTCGGTTCTGCCCCGCAGATCGCACATCCACGGCACAACGATGTTCAGTTTTGTCACATCCTTGTCGAATGCTGCTGCGTGGGTTGCCTGGAACGCACCCATACTGCCGCCAACGGAAGTGATGGTCTTACCGTCCCACAGAGGCAGGGTCTTGCAGAACCGGATAGCCTGCAGCGCCCGGAGAATCATGTACTTGAAATATACAGTGTGAGGATCGGCGTTCAGATCCCTGTGGAACCCGAAGGATGCGTACGGTGCCTCTGCCGCCAGTGCCTGATAGTCTTCAAAGGACAGACCGTTTGCAAAGCCGTGGGGATTGATGCAGAAATGGATGGCTTCGGCCTTGGTGGGAATGGGTGCGGTGGTTACGCTGTAACCCATGTAGCTGACAATGATGGGCAGACTGCCATTTTCTGCATTCCGGGGCAGACGGAGATACCCGGACACCGGCATAGGCCCTGCACAGGCGATCTTCATGTCATACACCACATCTCCCGGATCGCCGCAGTGGAATTCTTTCTGCTCCAGTACCGCAGGCTCCACTTTGTCCAGCTCATCTGCGATGACACCCTTCCACCAGGCGTCATAATCCGCCGGTTCGCTGCCCGCTTTCCGGACCTTGTCAAAGCAGACAGCAGCACCGCCTTCAAAGGTGTCATACCCCGGCAGCCTGTTCCGGTTTTCATCGCTGACATAGACATACATTTTCACATACCCGGGGGCAGTCAGGAAGGTGTGGTATTCAAAAGTCCCTGTCTGACCGGATACGATGCCCCGGTTATGGGAACCGTCCTCGCCCCAGCATTCCCAGGAGAAATACGGTGCGGTAATCGGCTCACCCGCTTCGGTCAGGGTTACCCGGAAGCAGATGTCGTCGCCGATGCCGTAGGACAGGGCGTCCTTTACTGCCTTTGCCGCCGGATCCCATGTGCCGCCGATGAAATATTTCTGTGCAGGCAGCTTGTCCGTGAAGAGAGGCGCGCCGTTTCTGCTGACACCGGTACGGGCAAACCATGCTTCCGCTTCCGCGGTCAGATCGGGTGCCTCCGCCCAAACGGAACCGGGATCCCTGTATTCCCGCAGATAGGCATCAAACTGCGCGGGGCTGTAGCTTCTGCCGCCGGCATGCTGGAACAGGGTTTCGTTGGTTGTCCAGTACACATTGTCGTGCAGATCCATCTGGGCATCCGCTTCTTTTCCTATGATGGCATACATGGCCGCACCGGTGGCGTCATAGAACTTATTCCGGGCAAACTCCAGATGTCCTCCCTCGGTAGGGTTGGGAATCCGCCACATGAACACATGATGCCCCATGGGCTGGGGATAGATTTCGGAATTTCTCGGGCTGGTGTCCCCGAAACCGGAGAAACCGGCTCCCGCACCGATACAGATATTGTCGTTGAACGAAGAATCAATGGACATCCGGTCACGGCCTTCATAGGCACCCATACCGTAGGCGATGAACAGGTTGTTCCGCATCACCAGATTCTTGGCGGGGAGACACTTTGCACTGCCCTGATGGGTGATGCAGGAGTCGTAGATGTTGTTGAAATAGCAGTCTTCGATCAGGATGTTTTCCCCGTGATCCCAGAACTCGATGGCGTTGCCGAAACGGATCCGCAGCTGACGGTTCCAGACCGCACCGCCGATGAAACAGAAGGAGCACCGCCGGATGATTACATTGTCAGCACCGCCTGCCATGCCGTGTACACCGCTGCCCCAGAAGCACAGGTCTTCCGTGATGGTCCAGTCCCGGTTGACAGCCATCCACCGCTTGCCCCAGACAGCACATTCGATGTGGGAGTACACTTTACCGGGGTTTCCGTCGGACCACACAAGAACCCGCTGGGGTTTCTTTTCGCCTACGCTCCGTTCGCTGTAACCCATGGAGGAGTCGTACCAGTCCCCCTGGGCGCACAGGAAGGCTTCTTCCCAGCGCAGAGTACCCCCGATCCGGCCGTTGTCATAGATAAAGTTGCAGACTTCGTTTTCCAGTGTTCCCTTGTACTGCCAGATATAGGGACGGATTTCTTCCCACATTTCCGGATCGCTGACATCCACGGAACCGCAGAATACTGGATTTTCCCCTTCGCCGTAAGCACCATAAGTTATGGGTGCACCGGGAGCTCCGGCTGTCCGGTACAGAATATCTCTGATAAAGCTGCCCCGGCGGAACAGTACCGTATCACCCGGCTGCAGCGCAAGGTCGGTATAGGTGGTTCTTGCCTTCTCAGGAGAAAGCCCGTCAGCACCGACGGTGCCATAGTGAGGGTCAATATAGTAAATCATATAAACTCCTTATAAACCTCTTACTTCTTATCTCTTACTTCTTATCTCTTGTCTGCCTCCGCCTGGATGGTCAGTGTATTTCTGGTGGCAGCAAATACATCCGCCATGGGCAGAATCAGATTTTCTTCTCCGCGAACCAGCCGGAGAAAATCGGTCATATAGTCTGCTTCCGGAGCAATTTCTTCCAGAACCTGTACTTCCTTGCATCCTTTCTTCCAGAACAGGATATCCTTCTTGCCGATGGCAAAGTCCAGAACACCGCCGGTTCCCCATACATTGAACTGCCAGTACAGCGGCAGACCGAATTCGACGCCGTCCGGAACAGCATACGATACATCCGACAGAACCCCGCAGCCGGTGTCTGCTGCCAGCATGAACTGGGCGCTGTCCTTGAACTGCAGTTCCTTGTCGGCGTATTTATTCCAGCAGCGGGCGGAGAGTACATCAAACCGGTTCAGACCAAAGGCGAAGGAGAGAATGTCGATGCCGTGGATGGCGATATCGTTGATGACGCCGCCGTGCATACCTTCTTCAAAGTACCACATGGGCCGTCTGCCGTACTGAAGCGGATGCTGACCACCGAAATAGATGTTGTTGATTTCTCCCAGCGCACCGGACTTCACCAGCTCCACCACGGCGCGCAGCTTGGGTTCATACCGCATGGTGAACATACCGCTGACTTTTTTCCCGGTTTCACCGGCCAGTCTTTCGATTTCAGCCAGTGTGGAAAGATCGGTGCACAGAGGCTTGTCAGCCAGCACATGCTTTCCGGCTTTCAGTGCTTCGATAGCCATGGCGCCTCTGTGGGCATAGCAGCCGCCCAGGGCTACCGCTTCTACGGTGTCATCAGAAAGCAGTGCTTCATAGGTGGGATACCGGCAGTTCACGCCGAAAGCCGTTTCCGCCCGCTCTCTGGCAGCATCGTTTTCTTCAAAGGCACCGGTGATTTCGTATTCTCCCTGTGCCAGTGCCATTTTATGTACGGCAAAAATATGGTCATGCCGAAGTCCGGCAAATGCGATTTTCATGATACTATTTCCTTTCAGCGGATAAGTGTTGGTTACAGTATACATTCTCCGGGAAAAAATGTCAACGGTTTTGGGAAGGGAATTGCAGAAAAGCAAAAACTGTGTTATAATGAATAGGTAAAATCCTATCAAGCAAAGCAGGTTCCAGACAAAATGAAAACATCCATACGCGAATATCTCGGCGACAGGGAACTGTATATGAAAATGGCAAAAATCGCCATACCTGTTTCCCTGCAGCAGTTGATCACCGTAGGTATCAACCTGATGGACACCATCATGCTCAGCAGCATGGGGGATGCCCAACTTTCCGCATCCTCTCTGGCGGGGCAGTTTATCACCCTGTTCCAGATCTGCTGTATGGGCATCGGTATGGGGGCCTCTGTTCTGACCTCCCGTTTCTGGGGGATGAAGGATCAGAATTCCCTGAAAAAAGCCATTACCATCATGCTCCGGTTTCTGATGGTCTTTGCCGGCGTGTTTACTGCAGCCACTATCGCTGTGCCGGGTCTGATTATGCAGATCTATACGCCTGATGCGGAACTGATCCATTTCGGTGTCATCTATCTGCGCTGGATGATTCCTACCTATATCTGCATGGGTCTGTCTCTGACCTGTACCATTGTTCTGCGTACCGTGGGACAGACACTGATTCCGCTGATCTGTTCCATCTGTGCTTTCTTTGTCAATGTGTTCTTCAACTGGGTCTTCATTTTCGGTATGCTGGGTGCGCCCCGGATGGAGATTGCGGGGGCGGCTCTCGGGACTCTGATTGCCCGTATTTTTGAGCTTGTATTTATCTGCGGTTATTTCTTCTTTATTGATAAGCGGATCCGTTATCGCCTGCGGGATTTCTTCATGAACGCCCGAGATCTGGTAAAGGAATATTTCCGTGTCAGCATTCCCGTGCTGATCAGCGACTCTCTGCTGGCACTGGGCAATAATGCGGTTGCCATGATTATGGGCAGGATCGGTCAGGCTTTTGTTGCCGCCAATTCCGTAACGGATGTGGTACAGCGGCTTTCCTCCGTTCTGACCACCGGGATTTCCAATGCCAGCGGCATCATTACCGGGCACACTATGGGCGAGGGTGACTATGAAAAAGCCCAGAAGCAGGGGTATACGTTCCTGTTCCTCGGTTTTGTGATCGGCTGTGCGGCGGCGCTTGTGATTCTGCTGCTCCGTGCCCCCATCATCAACTACTACGATGTTTCTCCGGAAGCCAAGGCCATTGCCTATGATCTGATGGACGCCATTATCATGATCATTATCTTCCAGTCCATGAATTCCATTCTGACCAAAGGGGTTCTCCGTGCCGGCGGAGACACCAAATTCCTGATGGCGGGAGATATCCTGTTTCTGTGGGTGGCATCCATTCCGCTGGGATATCTGGCAGGGCTTGTGTTCCACTGGTCTTCCTTCTGGATTTACACCATGCTGAAAATCGACCAGATCATCAAATGCGTCTGGTGCTACTTCCGTCTGCGCAGCGGCAAATGGCTGCGGAAGATCCATAAGGCGGGGGAGAAAATTCAGAATTGAGAATTATGAATTAAGAATTTTACGGAGGTTTGTATGGCTGGCAGAGTTTCTGTTGGAGTGGATATCGGAACAACGACTGTCAGTGCGGTGGTTCTGGATATCGGTTCCGGGGATGTGCTTGCGGTACGGAATGTACCGAATGATGCCGGGATTCCCTCTGAGAATGCCTGGGAACACTTGCAGGATCCGGAGCGGATTTTTGAGATTGCTGTCGGGCTGCTGGATGATCTGATCGATACATACGGGGAGGTGTTCTCCATCGGCGTGACCGGGCAGATGCATGGGATTCTTTATACTGCGCCGGACGGAAAGGCTGTGTCGCCTCTGTATACCTGGCAGGATGGCCGTGCGGGACTTGGTGAACCCTCCGCTTGTGATATCATCGGAGAGAAAACCGGGTATCGCATATCTGCCGGGTACGGACTTGCCACCCATTATACGCTGTCCATGCTGGGGGATGCGCCGGTGGGCGTGTACCTTTGTACGGTTATGGACTGGCTGGTGATGCGGCTGTGCGGACTGGCAAAACCGGTGATCCATGCCACCAATGCCGCTTCTCTGGGACTGTACCGGATGGCGGATGCCTGTTTTGACGAAAATGCCCTTGCGGAACTGGGACTGGAACCGGCCATGTTGTCGGATGTGACGGACCGGTGTGAGGCGGCGGGCAGATACCGGAATATTCCCGTTTCTGTGGCCATCGGCGACAACCAGGCGGCCTTTCTCGGGTCTGTCCGAGATCCGGAAACCACTGTTCTTGTGAACATCGGCACCGGCAGTCAGGTATCCCTGCAGTGCGGCAGGAATACGCCTGTTCTGGAAGGAGCGGTGGAAACCAGACCCCTTACGAAAAACGGATGGCTGCTTTCCGGTTCCGGACTATGCGGCGGCAGGGCATATGCGGTGCTGGAACGGTTTTTCCGCCGGTACACATCTGCTGTGGGGCTGCCGGATGCGGAACAATACGAAATCATGAACCGGCTGGCTGAAGCGGGACTGGCAGCCGGGAATGTTCTGCCCGTTCGCACGACATTCTGCGGTACAAGAGAAGATCCCGCGCTGCTGGGACAGATCACGGGTATAAACGAAGCCAACCTGACGCCGGAAGGACTGTGTGCCGGTGTGCTGACCGGTATGGCGGCGGAGCTTTATAAAATGTACGAAACCATGCCCCATGACCGGGTGAAAACCATAACGGCATCCGGAAATGCGGTGCGGAAAAATCCGGTGCTGCGGCAGATTCTGGCAGAAACATTCGGTCTTCCCCTGCAGATTCCGGCACATACGGAAGAAGCGGCTTTCGGTGCGGCACTGTTTTCGGCTCGCGGGGCAGGGGCAGAAGATCTGCATCACTGTATCCGGTATCATAAATCATAAATCACAGATTACAGATTACAAGGAGGCTTTTTATGCTCCCCATTATTCTGCAGGACAAACCGTGGATGCTTACATTCACCATGGAAAACGAAGAATGCCAGTTCCGGTATGAAAAAGGCGGCAGACCGGTGATGGAAGCCGCATGGGAAGACGGAATTCTGGCCATATCAGTGCTGTTCAGCGCCAATGAAGAACCTCTGTATGTGCAGGGCGAAGCGGCGGTGGGCGACCGGATCCGGTTTGTGTACCGTCCTTACCGGCTGGAACTGTACCGGAATGATACGCTGCTGGACGAAGAATGGCCTTTCGGTACGCCTTATTTCTCCATAGGCACACTGGTGCACACCGTGGCAGATTTGTCGCTGGAACCCATTCCGGAAGCGGAGCCGGAACCGGATGTAACCGGCAGCTTTACCAGGGCGGAAGGCTGGATGCCCGGCGGCGGTGTGTTTGTGGGGGACTGTATGCCCTTTGCGGACGGGGATCGGTATCATGTGCTGTACCTGAAAGACAGGCACCATCATCACAGCAAATGGGGTAAGGGCGCTCATCAGTGGGAGCATATCTCCACAGCGGATCTGATTCACTGGGACAGACATCCCATGGCGGTTGCCATTGATGACCCTATGGAAGGCTCCATCTGCACCGGCTCCTGGATCAAAGAAGGTCTGCAGCACCAGCTTTACTACACTGTGCGTATGGCCGACGGTTCTTCCGCGCCCATCAGACGGTCTGTGTCGGAGGATGGTTTCCACTACCGGAAGGATACCGGCTTCGGTTTTACCCTGAGTGATACCTATACAGGCGCGTCTGCCAGAGACCCCAAGATTGTCAGAGGGGAAGACGGGATGATGCATATGTTTGTCACTACCACGGAGAAAAAAAGCGGAAAAGGCTGCCTTGTCCACCTGACCTCCCCGGACGGGGAAAAGTGGACGGAGCAGGGTACGATCTATACCGCACCCGATGCTGCCGAACCGGAATGCTCCGACTATCTGGCGCTGAACGGGAAATATTATCTGATCTTCAGCCTTCACGGAGAGGGACAGTACCGGATCTCCGACGAACCTTTCACCGGCTGGCGGGAACCGGAAAATCCGAAAATCCCCTGCAGATCCGTACCGAAAGCGGCTGTGTGGAACGGTCGTGTGATCTTTGCCGGTTTTGCCGGAATCGACGGCTACGCGGGCACCATGACCTTTCTGGAAGCCGTACCGGGAGAAAACGGGGAGTTTTCGTATCAGCCGGTGGAGGAGATGCAGAGAAAGTAAAACACAAAAAGAACGGTTATCCTCACCGGAGGACGACCGTTCTTTCATTTTACCAGTGTATTAAGCAGTTCAGACGGAATCTTACTGCAGCCATGCGGTATCCAGCATGGGCAGGGCGTTGTCCCGCAGGTCGGCGATCATTTCGTCGGTCAGCGGCATAAACGGTTCTCTGCAAAGACCGACATTCAGCCCCATCAGTTCCAGCAGTTTCTTGGTGGAGGGCAGAACACCGTTGCGCAGGATCACTTCAATGGCAGCGTTGGCCTCGCTCTGCAGTTTCAGGGCACTCTGCATATCGTTTGCCAGATAGGCTTTACGGATGTTTACAATCTTTTCCGGCTGGAAGTTGTAGGTAGTACCGATCCCACCGTCAGCGCCGGCAGCCAGACCGGACAGCAGCATTTCATCGGAACCGTTGTAGAATACATGATCCGGGAAACGGGAACGCAGTCTTTCCAGCTGATAGAAGTCGGAGGAGGTAAATTTCATACCGCCGACACCGGGGATGGAAAGGAGTTCACCCAGCTGATCGGCGTTCAGCACCATACCGGTCAGGGCAGGAATGTTATAGATGATCACGGGAAGTTCTGCGGCTTCCGCGATCCGTGCGTAATAATTCTTTACTTCCCGGAAGCTGTACTTATAATAGAGAGGCGTTACGGAAGAAACAGCATCGGCACCCGCTTTTTTGGCGTGCTTTGCCAGTTCTGTGCTGTCGGCAGTGGACATGGCGCCGATGTGCGCGATCATGGCACCGCGGCCGGCGGCAGCTTCGATCACGCATTCCAGCAGGGCTTTCCGCTCGGAGACAGACTGCAGCACCATTTCGCCGCTGGAGCCGCCGATATACATACCGTCGACACCGGCACACAGCAGTTTGTCAACCAGTGTTGCTGTTACTTTGAGGTTTACACCGTTTTCGTCAAAGGCTGTTATCAGTGCCGGATGAATCCCGGTCAGTTTCTGGATTTTCATATGTGAATTCCTTTCCCGTATGGAATATTTACGTTATGATTATACCACTTTTCTATGGAATTACAAGTCTCTTTAATGAATTCAGCGATAAAAAAGAACGACCTGCACAGTGCAGGCCGTCCTTTGAAATACTATTTTACTTAACTTCCAGCAGAGATACGGCGTAGCAGATTTCTGCCATGTCGTAGCGGGTGATGGTGGTGTCAGCCTTATAAGCTGCTTCGGTTACCAGATCCATGATATTGGCAACATCATAAGCGGTCTTGGCATTTTCCAGAGCCTTGAATACGAAACCGCCGTCCTTTTCCAGCAGACGTACGAATGCGTTCAGCATATCGCAGGCACGGGTCCAGGTGGTCTTAACATACTGGTTTTCCTTATCGGTGATCAGACCCTTGGAGATGGCCCATTCGATACGCTTGGCTACGGAATCCAGCTTATCGTCAACGTCAGCCAGTTCTGCCAGATAACAGGCCATAGCGCGCACGGTTACGGTATTCTTACCCATGAACTTGTCGGTGTCGATGTGCTTGTTGGGAGAACCCATAACGTTGATTTCGGAAACATATTCTACAGCATCCATATGTTCTTTTGCTACATCGGTGTAGGGGCACTTCCATACAAAGGTAGCCTTTACAGTCAGGTCAGACAGCATACGGCCTACTTCGTAGGAGGAAATCTTACCTTTGCTGACACCGTTGATGATTACGTTTTCTACATAATAATTACTGTTCACAGGAGTGAAGCGGAGAGTAACTTTATCAGCGTAGGTGCCGGTCAGGGAAGAGATAGCACCAACGCTCTTGCCGTTTACAACAGCATAAACGCTGCCTTCACCTTCAGCAGAGGCTGTGATGGTGTAGGTACGATTGACATCTACTTTTCTGAAAATGGCACGTACAGAGTAGTCTCTGTGGATGTTGGTCAGCTGGAAAGATTCCATTTCGCCGATGTAATAACCGTTCAGATACACACCTGCAATTACATAACCGTAATCGGGAACGATGGAAACAGTCACAGTGTCGCCTCTGTTGACAGTCTTGGGACCGATAGAAACGCTGCCGTCAAGCAGAACGGAACCACCCGCAAAAGAAGAAGTGACGATCTGATAGGTAGCAGTGTCACCGGGGACGGTAACATCCTTGAAGTTAACCAGCTGGAAGCCGTGCTGCTTACAGTAAGCATAGGGCTGGCTGGTGGTATCGGCGGGCAGCAGATATACATCACATTCTGTCTTGCAGCCGTTTACAGGGCAGACAGCCTTGCCATACCAGTACAGTGCGTCCGGATTGGGAGTAACGGTGAAACCGGGGTCAACAGAATCCAGACCGCCGACCGGGATCCAGATCATACCGTTCTGACCGTAGATAGTTCCCAGAGGCAGCTGGGTGCCGGGCGTCACGGTAACAGCTGCAGCGGAAAGTGCCATGGTCAGGCCCATCAGCGCTGCCAGCAGCAGAGAAACAAACTTTTTCATTTGATATACCTTCCTTAAAAAGATTTTACAGAGATTTACATATAGTATAACATACAGCCAATAGGGAATTGTTAACATGATATGAATTTTATGCTATGAAGATTCTTGTGGCTGCATATCAATAGACGACAGAAAACGGAAAAAGTTCCCTGATCTGTAAAAAAATCGTAAAATTATATTTACAGCACAGAGAACCGGTTTGCTTCTATCATCTATTATATTGAATATATTGAATCAATGGTGACCGCAGATCATACTTTCAGGGTAATGACCCTTCTGTCAGCGTCCAGAATACCCTGTTCCTTCATATTTTTCAGTTCCCGCATCATGGCGCTTCTGTCTACACACAGGTACTCCGACAGGGCAGCCAGAGACATAGGCAGGGTAACAGTACGGGAACCGGTCTCCCGGATCAAACCTTCCAGATAGGTGATCAGCTTGGCTCTTACCGAACGCTGGGACAGGATGTCGGTATACATGGAAAGCTGTCTTGTCTTTTCCGCCGCCAGCTGGAACAGGTTGGCAATCAGCCGGGCATGGGGATCACAGGAATGGGGACAGGGGCGGATCACATGGCGCCAGTCCAGAAACATAACCTGGCAGTCGGTGTCTGCCTGTACCACGCACAGCCTGTCTTCATGGGGCAGAAAAAACAGTTCTCCGAACACGTCGCCTTCTGTCAATGAACCCACACGGGTACAGATTCCGTCTTCGTCGGATACTTCGATATGGGCGTTTCCCGACAGCATGATGCCGATTTTTTCGATGGTAATGTCCAGAGTCGCTATTTCTTCCCCCGGCTGAAAACGGGTGATTTTCATTTTCATACACTGGGCAAGACGCTTCAGCCCGGCGTCGTCAATCCCTGCAAATAGATGTGTCAAGGGTCTTCCTCCACTATATATGCTATTTATAATTGTTGTGAACATCAAGATATGGAAATTATATCACAATTCTGTGGGAAATGCAACAGCATCTGCAAAATTTGTGTGATATAATATCAGCACAGAATAAAATATTGCCTCTGAAACCAGAGGCCGGCAATAAAGAGGTTTTTACAACAAAGCGATTCACAAGGAGAGAGAATCCCATGAAAATTATCAAGCGCAGCGGCGAAGAAGTCACTTTTGACCGTGCGAAAATAGAGCTTGCCATCACGAAAGCCAACGAGGATGGCGGCGACAAAAAAGAACTGACCCAGAGACAGATCGAGTACATCGGTCTTGTGATTGAGGACTACTGCAGCGAAGTGGGCAGAGCCCTTTCCGTAGAGGAAATCCAGGAACTGGTGGAAACCCACATCATCCTGCAGGGCGCACCGGAAACCGCCAAGCGGTACATCCGCTACCGGTACAACCGGAATCTGCAGAGACAGGCAAACACCACCGACAATCAGATCATGTCCCTGATCGAGTGCAACAACGAAGAAGTCAAGCAGGAAAACGCCAACAAGAACCCCACCGTCAACAGCGTACAGCGGGACTATATGGCGGGCGAAGTCAGCCGCGACCTGACCAGACGTCTTCTGCTGCCCCAGGATATTGTGGAAGCCCACAACGAAGGGATCATCCACTTCCACGACATGGACTACTATGCCCAGCATATGCACAACTGTGATCTGGTGAATCTGGAAGATATGCTCCAGAACGGTACAGTGATCAGCGGCACCATGATCGAAAAGCCCCACAGCTTCTCCACTGCCTGCAACATTGCCACCCAGATTATCGCACAGGTTGCCTCCAACCAGTACGGCGGTCAGTCCATCAGCCTGACCCATCTGGCTCCTTTTGTGGATATTTCCAGAAAGAAGATCCGCGCCCAGATCGAAGAAACCATCCGTTCCTGCGGCGGTGATCTGAAGGAAGAAATCATCTCCGAAAACGTGGAAAAGCGTCTGCGTGACGAAATCCGCAAGGGTGTACAGACCATTCAGTATCAGGTAGTGACACTGATGACCACCAACGGGCAGGCGCCTTTCATCACCGTGTTCATGTATCTGGGAGAGGCCAGAAACGAACAGGAAAAGCGTGACCTGGCTGTAATCATCGAAGAAACTCTGGAACAGCGGTATCAGGGTGTGAAAAATGAAGCGGGTGTATGGATCACCCCTGCATTCCCCAAGCTGATCTATGTGCTGGAAGAAGACAACATCACCCCGGATTCTCCTTATTGGTATCTGACCAAGCTTGCTGCCAAGTGCACCGCACGCCGCATGGTTCCGGACTACATTTCCGAAAAGATCATGCTGCAGAACAAGATCGACAAGAACGGCGAAGGGCACTGCTACACCTGTATGGGCTGCCGCAGCTTCCTGACACCTTATGTGGATCCCGAAACCAACGAACCCAAGTATTACGGCCGGTTCAATCAGGGGGTTGTTACCCTGAATCTGGTGGACATCGCCCTGTCCTCCGGCGGAAACAAAGATAAATTCTGGGAAGTATTTGATGAACGGCTGGATCTGTGCTACCGTGCGCTGATGTGCCGGCACAAGAGACTGAGGGGTACCCTGTCCGACGCCGCACCGATCCTGTGGCAGAACGGAGCACTGGCCAGACTGGAAAAGGGTGAGACCATCGACAAGCTGCTCTACGGCGGCTATTCCACCATTTCCCTCGGTTACGCAGGTCTGTACGAATGTGTGAAATACATGACCGGTAAGAGCCACACCGATCCGGAAGCCACCCCCTTTGCGCTGGAAGTGATGCAGTACATGAACAAGGCCACCGCCAAGTGGAAGAAGCAGGAGAATATCGATTTCTCCCTGTACGGCACACCTCTGGAAAGCTCCACCTACCGGTTTGCCAAGTGTCTGCAGAAGCGGTTCGGCATCGTGCCCGGCATCACCGATAAGGCATACATTACCAACAGCTATCACATCCACGTAACGGAAGAAATCGACGCCTTCTCCAAGCTGGCCTTTGAAGCCAAGTTCCAGGCACTCTCCCCCGGCGGTGCCATCAGCTATGTGGAAGTACCCAATATGCAGAACAACATTGAAGCGGTTCTGCAGGTCATCCGGTTCATCTACGACAACATCATGTACGCTGAACTGAACACCAAGAGTGACTACTGTCAGGTATGCGGCTTTGACGGAGAAATCACCATTGTGGAAGACGACGGGAAGCTGGTATGGGAATGCCCCGCCTGCCACAACCGGGATCAGAGCAAGATGAACGTGGCCAGAAGAACCTGCGGCTATATCGGAACCCAGTACTGGAATCAGGGCAGGACGCAGGAAATCAAGGAACGGGTACTGCATTTGTAATTAAGAAATAAGAATTAGGGTAAAAAACGAAAGAACGGTCGTCCTCAGGTGAGGATAACCGTTCTTTTTCTTTTATGCTTCTGCCACACCCCAGAGAGTACCGCCGTGCTGGGTTTCAAAGGGTATCACCGGGAGACCGGTACCCGACAGTGCGCAGCGGATCAGGGCTTTGGTCAGACCGGGGACATCCTCTCTGCCCATGACTTCGTCAATGTTCATCCATTCCACGGCATCGTTTTCGTCTCCGTCAGAGCGTGCTTCACCGGAAATGTATGTCACCCGAAATGCCAGATACCAGTTTTTTTCGCTGCAGCGGATACCGATCACGTCCTGCGGTTCCACAGCAACGCCGGTTTCTTCCAGGAATTCCCGCTTAACTGCCTCTTCCGGGGATTCGCCGTTTTCCAGATATCCGCCGGGGACGATCCATTTCCCCTTGCCGCCGCCATAGGTATGTCTTGCCAGAAGAACCGTATTGTTCCGGATGGCGATACCGGTGACAGACCAGTTCCAGTTTGTGCTGCTGTGATCGTTCATGCTTCTTTCCTTAATATTAATAAGATTCAGACCTGTTTTTCCCAGAGGATAACCGTTCCGGCTTCTTCTGTCCGGCGAAGGTCAATCAGTCGCTGGTTGGAGGAACCGCGGAACAGCAGGGTAATGTCGTGAAGTGCTTCAATATACCGTCCGTCGACCAGCACATCCATCCGTGCAAGCAGACTTTCTGTAACCTCACAGTGTGCCCGGCCATCGGGAGACAGCAGATCTTTTTCATAGGTATAGCCGCTGTAGCACCAGATGGATTTTTCCGGATACCGTTTCCGAACCGCTTCCACAAAGGGCAGCAGGGCGCGCTGATTGTCCGGTTCCATGGGTTCACCGCCAAGCAGAGTCAGCCCGGTGATATAATCAGAGGACAGCTTATTCAGCAGATCTTCCGCCACAGCGTCTGTAAAGGGTTCTCCGTATCCGAAATCCCATGTCTCTTTGTTGAAGCAGCCGGGACAGTGGTGGGTACAGCCGGAAACGAACAGAGATACCCGCACACCGGGACCGTTGGCTATGTCGTAAGATTTGATGGCTGCGTAATGCATATGTGTCCTCCTGTCTGGTACAATACTGAGTATAGTATAACGCAGACCATTCTTTTTGTCAAGCCGTATTCCCCTTGACAAAGTTGACAGATTGTACTATAATGGGAGATAAGGAAATAAAAATTCCTGTATCTGAAATGAATTTTAAGGAGATATTGTTATGAAACTCAGACTGCTGGCTCTGTGCCTTGTTTCCATTATGTCTCTGGGCATTCTGGCTTCCTGCGGTGCAGAAGAAGTGGAAAGCACCGAAGATACTGCCGCTGTGGAAACAGAAGCGGAAACCGAAACCGAGACCGAAACGGAACCGGAAACCGAAGCTCCCAAAAAGCGTGACAAGCACCAGTACATCGATATGTATCTGGAGGAGGGTGACCGTACTCCCATCAGCCTGCTGACTGCCGGCAGCTCCGTAGGCGCCCGTATTGTGGTAGCCGAAGGTTTCCTGGAAGAAGCTGAAATCGCCTGCCCCAGCTGGAACGACAACGTGGGCAGCCTGACCATGAAGGTCTTCAAGTGGAATACCGACTATGATACCACCATTGCAGGAGAACCTGTCTTCTCCCAGACCTATGTGGACTATGCAGATAACGAAATTCTGTACGCCGAATTCTTCACCGAAGAAAGCCGCGGCCTGGAAGCAGGCGAATACCTGTGGTGGCTGGGCGACGGTGTGGATGCCAACAATTCCGGTGTTGGCCTGTGGTCTTACAAGTGCCCTACCGAAATGGAAGGGCTGGTAGAACTGTATCATAACGGTCAGGTAACCACCACAAGCGGCTGGCACGGCTCTCTGACCATCGTGATTCCTGCGGAATAAGTTTTCTGAGAATTGAGAATTATATGTAAAACAGTACAGCTGTGTCCGTGCAGATGCGGCTGTGCTGTTTTGTTATCAGGAGATGCGGAAAACTATTGACAAAACCGCCATATACTGTATAATTAGGAATGGATAAATTTGAAGTTTGTGAGGTAAACATATCATGTATAAGAAATCCCTTGCGATGCTGCTGTGTGTACTGATGCTGGCATCTGCTTTTGTTTCCTGCGGGGACTCTACTGCGGCGAATACCGATACGGGTGACACTGCCGGTACCACCGCAGTCACAGAAACTCTGTCTGCCGAAGAACAGAAGATGCAGGAAAAGGAAGCCTATTATGCTGCTCTGCCTGCTGTGGTAGAAGAAGGCGCCCGGATTGACATTATTTCCGGTACCTGGGTGGATATTTCCGCGGAAGAACTGACCGGTCAGAAATTCAACGATGCGCTGTATAACCGGAATCTAGAAGTGGAAGAACGGCTGGGTGTAAAGATCGTGGAACACCGGCAGGATGACCGCGGCAGCATTCCTACCATGATCCAGAACAATGTAACAGCCGGTGACGGTACCTTTGACGCCATCAGCAACATGACCAAATATGCATCCAAAATGTTTGTATCCAATCTTCTGGTGGATATGAAGACGGTACCCAATCTGCAGGTGGAAGAAGCATGGTGGAACCAGAGCGCCAACGAAAACTTCAGCATCAACGGTGTGAGCTTCTGTCTGATTTCCTCCCTGTGTCAGAATGCGGACGATGTAGCGGCGATTATCCTTTTCAACAAGGATATGTGTGTGGACTATAACCTCGGTCTGCCCTATGACGCCGTAAAAGAGGGCAAATGGACTTATGATATGATGTGGGAAATGGTGGATACACTGCCGCTGGATTCCAACGGTGACGGTTCCATGGACGACCGGGATATTATGGGTATCGTAGGCCAGGTGCAGGACGTACAGGCTTCCATGATTGCCTGCGGTGTGGATTTCTTTACCAAGGACGAAAATGATATTCCCCGGTTTATCCTGCAGACTGAGGAAAATGTGGATAAGTTCAACAAGCTGTTCGATATGCTGACGGACAAGACCAGAGTATGCATGGTGGACGGCTATAAGTTCGCCGGGGAACTGGTCGGCTGGGGTTACTGGCAGGATAAGTTTGTTATGGGCGAAGCTCTGTTCATGCTTCAGTATCCCGGTAACATGAGCGAATATCTGGATATGGAAGACGACTATGGTGTACTGCCCATGCCCAAATATAATGAACAGCAGGAAAATTACCGTACTATGACCAACACCGGCTTTACCAGCTGCCTGAGCGTTCCCAGAGTACATGACAACGATATTTCCGATATCGGTCTGGTTCTGGAAGTAATGTCCTATCTGGCACTGGTGGATGTAAAGCCCGTTTATATCAATAACTATCTGGAACAGCGGTACATCCGTGATGAAGAATCTGCGGAAATGATGATGCTGGCCATCGAAACCGCTTACTATGATCCCGGATTTGCCATGACCGAACAGTGGGGCAACCCCATGGGCATTCCTACCACGGTTGTACTGTCCGGCAGCAATACACTGGTTTCTTCCATTGAAAAGAAAGAGGCAGCCATCAACAACGCCATCCAGAAAACACTGTCTGCCATCGAAGGATAACGAAAACGGTCGGAAAATAAAAAAACTTTAAATAAGCTATTGACAAACCGGAGGCACTGTGGTATAATATCATCTGTCCGATGGATAAACCGTAAGGTCTCCAGGATGCTAATATGGCTCAGTTGGTAGAGCACATCCTTGGTAAGGATGAGGTCCCCGGTTCGAATCCGGGTATTAGCTTGAAATGACTCCCTGCTTCACGAAAGTGCGGCAGGGAGATTTCATTTCTGCGGGTACAGGTGTGTGATTTTGTAAAAAACTTTTTGAAAAAAGGTATTGACAAACGGAAATGCCTGTGGTATAATATCACCTGTCCGATGGATAAACCGTAAGGTCTCCGGCTACTCAATAAATTGAGTGTGCTAATATGGCTCAGTTGGTAGAGCACATCCTTGGTAAGGATGAGGTCCCCGGTTCGAATCCGGGTATTAGCTTGAAATGACTCCCTGCTTCACGAAAGTGCGGCAGGGAGATTTCATTTTTACCGAAAAATATCAGGAAACCGCACGGATCTTACTGCGGATTCCTGAATTGTATAGCCACCTCTTGACTTTTCAGGGATTCTATAGTACAATACCTCTGTATGACCCCAAAATTTTACAGTATACGGATGGATATATCCATGAACAGTCGAAAACTTACGGCAATCGCACTGATCCTTTCTATGATGCTTGCCGTTTTTGCCGGATGCAACAGCACACCTGAGGAAACAGTACCCGAAACGGAAGCCGTTACCGAAACCGAAACCGAGACTGAAACAGAAACCGAAACGGAAACGGAGACCGAAACCGAGACGGAACCGGAAACCGAACCGGAGACAGAACCTGAAACCGAGCCGGAAACAGAGCCTGAAACCGAGCCGGAACCGGAAGAACCGCAACGGATTTACCACTACCTGAACGGGAAAACCATTACCGAGGAAGAGCAGAAAAAGCGTCCTGTGGCCATCATGGTCAACAACATTTATAACTGTCTGCCTCAGGCCGGGATTTCGCTGGGTGATATGTACTACGAATGTGCCGCAGAAGGCGGGATCACCAGACTGATGATGCTGACTACCGAATATGAAGATATTCCGCTGGTAGGTTCCATTCGTTCTTCCAGAGACTATTTTGTTGATTTTCTGGCCAACCACGAAGCCATCTATGTGCATGCCGGCGGTTCCAGTATGGCATATGAAAAGATTTCATGGCGTAAGATTAACAATATGGACGGCGTGAATATGTACATTCCCGGAATGTTCTGGCGTGACGAATGGCGTCTGGCCAACATGGGTCTTGAACACAGCCTGATGACCGATGGAGGAAAGATTGCCGCCGGTATCGAATATCTGGGCTACGAAACTACCCTGCCGGATACATATGTATGTCCTTTCAAGTTCTATGACGAAAATACGGACAACCACATAAGCGGCAGCCCCGCCACCCATGTCCATATGCTGTCCACATCCGCACAAACCGTTGACTTTGTATATGATGAATCTACCGGCGAATACTGGCGGTACCAGTACAATGGCATGAAGCATGTGGATGCCAACAATGATCAGCAGATTTCCGTGAAGAACGTAATTATTCTGTTCACCGATATCAATGTGATCCCAGGTGACTCATACGGTCGTCTGTCTGTAGAGACTGTCGGTGAAGGCGAGGGTTACTATATCACCAACGGAGTGCGGAAGGTGATCGAATGGTCCCGGAGCGGCAAGACCACACCTGTTCAGCTGAAATACCGGAGCGGAGAGGAACTGATCCTCAACTGCGGCAAGACCTTTATCTGTGTGGTAGACAATTCCGTAGCCAGCAAAATCAATTTTGAATATTCCTGGTAAGCGATAGAGAAATTTCTGTCACCTGCCGATTTCCCAAAGAAAGGGGCGTCCCATGTCCGTCAGACCTGCTTCTGCAGCTGATATCCCCGCCATGCTGGCAATATATCAGCCTTATGTTGCCAATACAACCTACAGTTTTGAATATACCGGCCCCACGCTGGAAGAGTTTACAGAGCGGTTTTATCAGTATACTGTCAAGTATCCGTGGCTGGTATGGGAAGAAAACGGGGAAGTAACCGGTTATGCATACGCCAGTCCCATGGCAGTGCGGCTGTCCTATCAGTGGAGCGCCGATGCTTCCATTTATATCCGCGAGGATTGTCACGGCACCGGGATCGGCAGAGCACTGTACACAGCCCTGGAAGAGGAACTGCAGCAGCTTGGGTATCACAATATTATCGCTATTATTACGGAAGAGAACAGCGGCAGCCGTGCTTTCCATGAGAAGATGGGATACGAACACATCATGGATCTGCCCCATATAGGCTTCAAATTCGGCCGCTGGCTGGGAATCAGTTATTACTGCAAGCGCATTGCAGAAGGAAATCCCACCGCATCGCCGGAACACTGGAACCCGGCTTCATGGAAAACAGAATAAGATTCTGAAATCTCCTGCTTACCCGGCGGGAGATTTTATATTTCCTTAATAAATGGGAACTTATTGACATTCTCTGCCGGGATGGGTATAATTAAATTTATCAGAACTTTTTGTAAAAATTAGGCGCTTCCGGAAGGTGGTGCCTGTCAGTCTGGAGGGATCTGTCATCGGACATCTGATCAAATATATCAAACCTTTTCTGCCGAAGATGGCGGTCGGATTCACGATCAAGTTCATCGGAACGATCATGGATCTGGTACTGCCCATGATGCTGGCGTATATGATCGACGATATTGTACCCCTGCGTTCCATGCCTCTGATCTGGGCAGCCGGAGCGGTGATGGTGGTCTGTTCCGTCATTGCTATCTGGGGCAATATCACCGCCAACCGGATCGCCGCCAGAGTGGCCAGGGATACCACAGAAAAAATCCGCAACGATCTGTTCACCCGGATTTCCTATCTGTCTGCCAGACAGCTGGATACCTTTACCATTCCTTCTCTGGAAAGCCGGCTGACCTCGGATACATACAACATTCACCAGATGGTCGGTATGCTGCAGAGACTGGGTGTCCGTGCCCCCCTGCTGCTGGTGGGCGGTCTGATTGTGACATTCATTCTGGAACCGGTGCTGACTATGGTGCTGGTGGCGATCCTGCCCTTTATCGGCATTACAGTGTATGTGATTTCCAAGCGCGGGATTCCTCTGTTCACCGGTCAGCAGGAAGCTACAGATGAAATGACCAGAGTAGTCCGGGAAAACGCACAGGGTGTACGGATTATCAAGGCGCTGCACAAGGAAGAAGCGGAAAAAATACGTTTCGACGATACCAATGCGGAACTGAACCGGAGAGAAAAACGGGCGGCGGAGAATATGGCGCTGACCAGTCCCCTGATGAACCTGTTTCTCAACTGCGGTTTGGTTGCCGTGATTCTGGTAGGGGCGCTGCGGGTCAACGGCGGTGTATCCGAACCCGGGAAGATCATTGCGTTCATGTCGTACTTTACCATTATTCTGAACGCCATGATGAGCGTTACAAGAATGTTCATCATGTCCTCCAAGGGGATTGCTTCCGCCAACCGGATCGGGGAAGTGCTGGACGCACCGGAAGATATGGCCGCTGATCCTGCCTATGCCGGGGAAGCGGATGCTTCTGCACCCAAAATTGTCTTTGAAAACGTATCCTTCTCCTACAACGGTGTGAAAGATAATCTGTCCGATATCAGCTTTTCTATGGAAAAAGGACAGACGCTGGGCATTATCGGCCCTACCGGTTCCGGTAAAACTACGCTGATCTCTCTGCTGATGCGGCAGTATGACGTTAACGCAGGTTCCATCCGGCTGGACGGTGTGGATGTCCGGGGCATGGAGAAGAAGACCATCTCCAAAAAATTCGGCGCCGCTTTCCAGAACGATTTCCTGTTTGCGGATACCATCGAAGCCAATATCGACTTCGGCCGGGGGCTGACCATGGAAGAAATGGAAGAAGGTGCATCTGTGGCGCAGGCCATGGACTTTATAAAGGAAAAAGACGGCGGCTTCGGGCATGAACTGACCATCAAGGGTGCCAATCTGTCCGGTGGGCAGAAGCAGCGTGTGATTCTGTCCCGTGCCCTGTCCGGCAGTCCGGAAATTCTGGTGCTGGACGACAGCTCTTCCGCACTGGACTATGCCACCGATGCCAGACTCCGGAAAGCCATCAGAGAGCGGTATGACGGCAGGGAAGACGAAAGACCTACCACTATCATCGTGGCTCAGCGTGTCAGCTCCATCCGTCACGCAGACCTGATTCTGGTGCTGGAAGACGGCAGAATCACCGGACGCGGAACCCATGATGAACTGATGCAGTCCTGTCCTCTGTACGCCGAAATCGCAGCTTCGCAGATGGGAGGTGCGCTCCTTGAATAACTTCAAAATGCCCGGCGGTGGTCCGAAAGTGACCAATCCTGCCGATGTCCCCCAGGGAAAGCGGAAACTCCGTGTGCTCCTTCGTCTGGGAAAATATATGGCCCAGTTCTGGTGGGGCTATCTCATCGCACTGGCTGTCAACATCATTGCCAATCTGCTGGCGCTGGAAGGCCCCAAGCTTTCCGGCTATGCCATTTCCGCCATCGAACCGGGGCAGGGGAAAGTGGATATGGACACCGTAGTGTACTACTGTATGCTGATGGTGATCTTCTACATTGTTTCATCTTTGCTTACATACGGACAGCAGCTTCTCATGATCCGGCTGTCCCGGGGCATTGTCAAGCGGATGCGGGAGGATATTTTTGCCAAGCTCATGCGGATGCAGGTCAGCTATTTTGACCGCACCCAGGCAGGGGATATCATCTCCCGGATTTCCTATGACATCGATACCCTGAACGCCACCCTGTCCACCGACCTGATTCAGATCTGTTCCAGCGTGGTGACGGTGGTTGGTTCTCTCACTATGATGCTCTCCATTTCGCCGAAGCTCTGTCTTGTGTTTGCTGTGACTGTGCCTCTGGCGATGGTGGTAACTACCAAAATGGCGGGGATTTTCCGTCCTCTGTTCCGGGCAAGATCCGGGAAGCTGGGGGAACTGAACGGCTATGCAGAAGAACTGCTCTCCGGGCAGAAAACCGTCCGTGCCTATTCGGAAGAACCCACTATGATCGAGCGCTTTGCCGGGAAGAACAAAAATGCCGCCGATGCGTATTTCAAGGCGGACTATTACGGCACTATGGTTGGCCCCACCGTAAACCTGATTAACAACCTGTCCCTGACCCTGGTCAGCGTTTTCGGCTCCATTTTATATATGGGCGGCGCCATCAGCCTGGGGGATGTGTCCTCCTTCGTGCTGTATTCCCGGAAATTTTCCGGCCCTATCAACGAGACCGCCAATATTATTAACGAACTGCAGTCTGCTGCCGCTGCCGCTGAGCGTGTATTCCGCCTGCTGGATGAAGAAGAAGAATCTCCGGATGAAAGAGATGCTGTGTGCTATGGAGAAGAACCCGGCATGCTGCCTGTGAAGGGGCATGTGGAAGCGGATGATGTGCGCTTCGGTTATGTACCGGATAAGGAGATTATCCACGGTCTCAATATGGATATCAAACCCGGTACCACAGCGGCTATCGTAGGCCCTACCGGTGCAGGGAAGACTACCATCATCAATCTGATTATGCGGTTTTACGATCCCGATTCCGGGGTGATCCGGCTGGAGGGAAATGATATTACCCATGCAGTACGGGCAAGCCTCCGGCAGAGTTATACTATGGTTCTCCAGGATACATGGCTGTTCTCCGGTACCATTGCGGACAATATCGCATACGGCAGCAGCAAGTCTGTGAGCCGTGAGGAAATTGAAAAAGCCGCCAGAGCTGCCGGAATCCATTCCTTCATCGAAAGTCTGCCGCTGGGGTATGAAACTATCCTGACGGACGAAGGGGTGAATATCTCCAAAGGACAGAAGCAGCTTCTCACCATTGCCCGTGCCATGATTTCCGACAGTCCCATTCTGATTCTGGACGAAGCTACTTCTAATGTGGACTCCATGACGGAAATGCGGATTCAGTCGGCTATGCAGAAGCTGATGGAAAACCGAACCTGTTTTGTGATTGCCCACAGACTGTCCACCGTGCGGAATGCGGATGTGATTTTTGTCCTTCGGGACGGTGTGGTGATCGAACAGGGGAACCACGATGCACTGATGGCTTCCGGTGGATTCTATGCCAGACTCCACGGTGCACAGTATGAAAACTGATATTCCCAAAAACGTCCTGAATCAAAACAGGACGTTTTTTGTATACCGAAAACCCCCGGCTAGGCCGGGGAGTTCAAAGAAGGCTATGCCTATAAGTCTTGAACAAAAAAACTCCTTTTGATAAAATAGAAGTGCGGCTACCAACTGCACAAAAAAATCAA